>JAEEPD010000221.1 GCA_016284575.1 Bacillota bacterium
AGGTACTGGGATGCATTGAACTGCGCCATCTCAAGATCCGACTCAAGATAGCTGTAAAGCCTTTCGGGATTTGCGTTTCTCAGTACATCAAGTATCCCGTCAATGTGAGGCACAGCCAGCTCCGCGGCAGCAGTGGGCGTCGCAGCCCTCAGGTCCGCCGCATAGTCTGATATCAGAAAATCCACCTCGTGACCCACGGCGGATATAACCGGAAGCTCTGAGTCGTAAATGGCTCTGGCTACTGTCTCCTCATTGAAGGCCCAAAGGTCTTCGGCAGAGCCGCCTCCGCGGCCAACGATAATAAGATCGAGGGGCCTTTCTCCATGCATGGAGAACTCTGCGCTGAGCCTGTTCAGCTCCTTTATGCCTTCTGCTATGGTTGCCGCAGCGCCGTCACCCTGCACCAGAGCCGGATAAAGGAGCAGGTCCACCAGCGGACTTCTGCGCCTGACGGTGGTGATTATGTCCCTTATGGCAGCTCCCGTGGGTGATGTTACCACCCCTATGCGACGCGGAAAAGCTGGCAGCGGCTTTTTTCTGTCCGGATCGAAAAGCCCTTCGGCATCAAGTCTTGCCTTAAGCTTTTCAAAGGCTATCTTTAGAGCGCCTTCCCCCTCCAGCTCTATGCTCCTGATATTAAAGGAGTAGCTTCCGCTTTTTTCGTAGACGGAAACGCTGCCGGTGGCGCGGATCTCCATGCCCTCGTCGATATCGTAGCGCAGCTGAGCCACCCTGTCCGCCCACAGTATGCAGCTTATCTTGCTGCTTTCGTCCTTGAGCGTAAAATACCAGTTTCCGTTGCTGTGGCGGGTGAGCTTTGATATCTCGCCCTTCACAGTAACGTTGCTGAGTATGGGGTCCGTTCCAAGTATTCGCTTTATATAATTATTAAGTTGTGAAACTGATACCGGTCTTATAGGCATAGTCCCCTGTCCTTCATGTATGCAAGGCCCACAGCGTTGTCCGAGCATAGCCGCGGCTGCCCGAAGCTGTATCCGTACTTTAGGCACCAGGCTCTTAGGAAGCTGCTGGAAGCCACGCCGCCGCTCACAAGCACCTGACTGCACTCCGCTTCTGCTTTAGCGGTCTCCATTATGGTGACGAAGCTCTCCGAGATGCGGGCCATAAGATAAAAGCAGAGATCCTGAGTTTCGTCCCCCATTTCCTCTGTAAGGCCCGTAATCGCCCTTCTGAGCTGAGTTTCCGGTCCGGAGAGATTCGTGTCCATATCCTGCACAAAAACGCGTGAGAAGGGATTTCTGAGCCTTCTGGAGGCATCTGAAAGCTCCTCATCGGCTATAAGCAGTCTATCTGCCGCTTTCAAGGCCATTTCATCGATGTATTTTCCTGCAGGGAAAGGAAATCCGAGAGCTACTCCGGTCCTGTCAAGAAGCTGGCCGTAGGAGATATCCCTCGTTCCTCCCAGAAGCTCTATTCTGCCATTTTCGACCCTGACAAGCTCCAGCGTACCGCCGGACAAATGAGCGCAGACCATAGGCATTCCGAAATCCAGATCATTTCCAATGGATGCGGCTGCTATGTGGCCCTCCTGGTGGCTGTAGCAGTAAAGCGGTACATCCAGTGATGCAGCTATGGTCCGACCGAGGCTTTCCCCTGCTGTGAACACAGGCATATAGCTTCCGTCCGCAGGTCTTGGCTTTACGGAAACGCAGACTCCTGCGATGTCCCTTCTGTAATCCTTAAGCAGCTCCTCCAGCATTCCCGGAAGATTCTTCCAATGCTGAAAAAGGGCATCTGACTGTCTCAGTCCCCTTTTTCCTTCCTCAACGCTCAGCATTATCCTCAGGTCCTTAAGTATCTCTCCGCCTGAGCTCAGAACTGCTGCCGAGCTGGTATAATTGCTGGAATCTATGCCAAGATAAAGTTCCATGAAAAAGCTATTCTCCGGCGTTTTCGCCGGCCCTGGCTATTTTGCCGAGCACTCCGTTTACGAACTTTCCGGAGTCCTCGCTGCCGTATTCCTTGGCCATGTTCACTGCTTCATTGATGGCCACCGCAGGGACGACCCTGAGCTTTTCCTCGGCTTCACCCATAAAGCAGATCTCAGTGACCGCAAGCCTCATGACTGCAAGGTCCACCTTGCCGATGCGGCTGAGCCTCCAGCCTTTGGCTGCGGCGCTGATCTTCTGGTTTATCTCGACTCTGTGAGCCAGATAGCTCTCAAGAACAGCATTGAAATAAGGCAGCTGATCGGAGCCCTCCATAAAGTCAGCTATGAACTCGTCTGTGGAAGCCTTTGTATAGTCTCCCTGAGCCTCCATCTGGAATATGAGCTGCATGAGCTTTTCTCTTGCTTCGTTTCTTTTCATTTTATCTCCAAACCGGGGTCACCCCTGTGCTAGTTATCGCTGTCCGGACAGTGTACGCCCTGGATATTGATGTCTACATGGCCGATCTTGTATTTTGTCATGCCGGCTATCCTGTTTTTGATGTTTGCCTGAACATTCCAGGCTGTGGTGGGTATCTTGCAGCCGTATTCCACGTTCAGAAAGACCATGATGTTCAGCATGTCCTTCTCCACCCAGGCCCTTATGCCCTTGGCGGAAGCCGTACCCTGTATCAGGTTCTCCAGCAGATTGGTGATCGGAACATCGGTCATTTCCGCCACACCATCTGTTCCCAATGCAGCCTTCATGGCTGCAAGGCTGATGTCATTAAGACTGTATTCTGCTGATGCGTTTTCAGCCATTTTCTGCGGCCTCCCATCCTCCAGTCAGTATATCAAAATAGCCTTTGTCGTTCAACGAAAAGGCTATAATTTTTAGGAATAATTGATATGCTTCTGTTTCGTCCGGCTTACTTTCCCTTGCCGATGAGATTAAGCAGAGCAAGCACGAAGATGCCTGCAGCCAGAGCCAGATTGGCGGATGCCAGGATGAATCTTGCCTGTTTCATAGTATACCCCCTATTTTGAACTCTTATACTGTGCCTTGTATTTTTCGAACTGTTTGTAGGTCTCCGCGAAGTTGTGGGTGGTGCTGCTTTTTGATTTCAGCACGTAATAGAGATATTTGGTCTCCTCCGGGAAGATGGCTGCTCTTATGGATGCTTCCCCGGGACTGCAGATTGGCCCCGGCGGAAGTCCCTTGTACTTGTAGCTGTTATATGGAGAATCGATCTCAAGATCAGAATACAGCAGGCCTTCTTTAATGTAGCCCTGAGCGTACTGGATGGTGGCATCGATCTGAAGCAGCATGTCGGCAGCCAGTCTGTTATAGATGACGCTGGCAACCAGCGGTCTTTCCTCGTCCTCCCTTGCCTCTCTTTCGATGATGCTGGCAATGGTGACGATCTCCTTTACGCTCTGTCCCCTTCTGTGCATCTCAGTCTGAAGCTCATCATCGAAGACCTTGTCGAACTGGCTGAAGAGCTTGTCGATTATCATCTTCTCCGTTGAGCCTTCGTATATCTCGTAGGTGTTGGGGAAAAGAAAGCCCTCGTATTTGTTGGCTTCCGCTGAAACTGTACCCGTGGGATCAGGCTGATCAGCCTTAAGATCTTCAAGGAACCAGTATCTGCTCTGATCGTAGCTTTCCAGCGCCTTGTAGAACTTTTCTTCGTCTATAAGGCCTTCAGATGCAAGCTTCTGAGCTGCCTGAGCCAGGGTATAGCCCTCGGGAATGGTAAAGCGCACAGTATTGCGCCTTCCGTCCTGCAGAGCTGTCATTATTTCCTCCATGGTCATTGAAGGGCTCAGAAGGAAGGTTCCTGCCTGATAGGTGGGTCCCAGCTTAAGGAACTTGGTCTTGTAGGAGAAGGTATCCGCGCTTTCTATGATGCCGGCAGCCTCAAGGTTGCGTCCTATGGTGTTGTAGCCCTCGCCCCTTATGACCTCGAATACCCTGGGTTCCGTGTCTGAGGGATCAAAGGCTTCGTTGAAATCCCTGTAGCCCACGTACCTGTTATAGACAAAAAGTCCTGCGGCTGCCAAAGCCAGAACAAAAAGGGCTAATATGATTAGCCCTCCGTGTTTTTTCTTAGGTTTTGATGCAGAATTAGCCATTTACTCTGCCGATGTAGGTTCCTACGCCGTCTCTGGTATCGATTCTGATGACCTCGCCCTCTTCGATGAAGATGGGTACCTGGATGACTGCGCCGGTCTCTACGGTGGCAGCCTTGGTTACGTTTGTGGCGGTGTTGCCCTTAACGCCGGGCTCGGTGTCGATGACCTTGAACTCAACAAAGTTGGGCGGTTCAACGATGAAGCACTGACCGTCG
The DNA here is from genome assembly GCA_016284575.1 of Bacillota bacterium. Classification (GTDB taxonomy): domain Bacteria; phylum Bacillota; class Clostridia; order Peptostreptococcales; family Anaerovoracaceae; genus RGIG2707. The sequence continues at coordinate 4,240 of JAEEPD010000221.1, forward strand.
AAGAATCTCAGGGTGGCCATGTCGTTCTCTCTAAGGAACTTGATGGCATCCTCTACCATATCCTTGCCGATGGGGAGCTGTTCATAGCTGTCCATGTCCATGAAATAGTAGAGATCTCCGTCGTTGTACAGATACTGCATCTGCTTGGTCTCGATGACGGCGTTGTCGAACTTGTCGCTGGGGTTGAAGGCTTCTTCGCGGGTGGCGCCGGTGATGATGTTTCTGTACTTGGTACGTACGAAAGCAGCACCCTTGCCGGGCTTAACGTGCTGGAAGTCGAGAACCACGCAGGGCTCGCCGTTCATGATGAAAGTGATTCCTTTTCTGAAATCGCCAGCTGTTACCATAAATATCCTCCGTTTATATAAAATATGTTTGAAATTTACCTGACATTGAATTATACAATGCAATCATGGTTTTTTGCAATAATTATTTTTTTGCCTGAAAAACCGCGATCAGCGTTCTCTAGCCTCATCCACCAGCTGCTCAAGAGTAGGATAGATGGTACCGACTATGGCGCCGCCCTCCTCCATTTCCGCCACCACCTTGCTGCCGTCCTCGGTGAAGCCCAGGTGGCTGAAATGCTCCTTGCCCTCCTCCAGTTCAAATGTGTACAGAAGGTTTCCGTTTTCTGTGGAATAGACATAAGCGTAGTTTCTGGCAAAACCGCAGAAGATGATGATTTTTGAGCCGTCCTTTGAGAATTCGCAGCCGAAGCAGTATTCCTTTCCCGGCAGCACCCTGAGGATCTGACCCGTCTTCAGGTCGAAAAGCACGCATCTTGGATCGTAGCCTCCGGTGCTTGCCATTATATCGCCGCTGAAGATTACGTCTGTGACGGACTCCCAGCAGTGTTCTGCCAGGGTGTAGAGCTTTACGCCCTGATCCTTGTTTTCAATGTCAAAAACCTCCATGTAGCCGTCCTCGTGGGTCTGGACAGCGTACTTAAGGTCGGGACTTGTGAACATCTGTGCCCGGCGGTTTACGTTGTTCGGAAAGCTTTTGTAGAATTCGCCCACATTATGTTCTATGGGAATGTAGATCATCCTGCCGGGCTCCGTGTAGCGAGGCACTTCGTACAGAGATTCACTGAAGCTGCTGACTCTGCTGACCGTGGCAAGCTCCGGAGTAGCCAGAAGCCTTGGATCCTCGTCATAGGCATTCACCATTATCTTTTTGGAATCATTGGAGAACAGAGTTCCCGGCTGATCGCTGAGCATGTCTCCGGTAAGGATATCAAAAATGCCACTTATGCCGCCGCTGGCTGCCACATATTTGCCGTTTCCTGAGATGTAGGCCTCGGTAACATATATGGAATCGTCAGTTTTCTCCCACAAAAGCTTCCCTGAAGCCACATCCACAGCGCCCAGAAAGTCAGAACTCATCACCAACAGTATGCTGCCGTCGTAATTGATAACCACCTCGGGGCTGGTTCCGGTCTTTTCGTTCATATCGCCCTTGAGAATCATCCTTCCGTCTGCGGCGTTCCAGACGCAGTACTGGGAGCCTGAATGACCTGCAATGAACCTGCCGTCCCCGGAATACCTGATGCACTGATAGCCCCTGTTTTCATCGTGCTCGAGGGGTATCACGGTCTTTTCATCCAGACTGCAGATCCTCATGCCGGCATTGGCATACTGAGTGCCGATTGCCACATATTTTTCGTCAGGAGACACATCCAGGATATCGAAGCTACGGTTGTATTCCACCATATCCTCCGGTACCAGGACCTCTTCGTATTTGTCATTTTCATAGTCCCATAGCACCAGAGCCTTCTCCTTCGGTATCAGGAGCCTGCCCTCCAGAGCATAGGCCTTGTTTGAAATATTCCAGGTATACTGGCCCGAGCCGTCGAACTGGCGGAAGAATTCCCCTGTTTCGGTCTTATACATAGTGACGAAGCCAAACCAGCTGTCCACCATGTAAAAGTATTTGTCATCCTTGGTAAAGCCTACGCTGTCCAGCTGGCCCACATCGCTGCGGGAAACCGTATATAACAGCTTACCGGTGGTGGCGTCAATAAGTGCTGCAGAGTTGATATTCGTTATGCCAAGGATGTATTTATCGTTGTGTGAAAAACGAAGAGAACTGAAATGACGGTTCTGATTGTCTATGGTAAGTATGCTCTCGAATTCACTGTTGTACAGGGCATATTCAAGAGCAGCCTGGAACTGGCTGTCATTCTTGGTGCCCACGCTGCCGCGGACCTCTTCAGCCTCCAGAAGCTGCTGAACAGCGGCCAGCTTATTTCCGCCGGAGCTTGCGATATTTGCCTGCTCCACAAGCAGCTGCATCTGATTATCCAGAGCTATGTTTCTCTGAGCTGTAACCTGACGGTTTTTGATAATGGTATATATCAGGATGCCGGAAAGAAGAGCAAACACAGCAGCCGCGGAGCCTGCCAGCATGCGGTTTCTGCGCCTTCTTGCCCTCTGTCTCAGCTGATCATAGTTGACGCCAAGCATGGGCGCCAGTATGCGAAGTTTTTCGTTCTGAAGCTTTTTGAGGCTCTCAGAGAGATCAGCTCCTCTGACATCAGCAGCCAGAGGCTCTATCTCAACGATCCTGCCGTCCACCTCTTCAAAGCGCACCTGAGGCGGGAAGGACTGGTCCGGCTCGCCTTCCACAAGTATGGGCAGTATGTGGTCCCTTCTGCCCAATTCAATAAAATAGTCCAGCTCTGCGTTGCACCACTTGGACTCCAGATATCTGGGTGAACAGACCACTATAAGCCACTCAGAATTATCCAGAGCCTTTCGAATATCTGCCCCAAGATCCTTGGAAAGAGGCAGCTCCTCCTGATCCCTGAACACCCTGCCCATCTTCTGTATGCCAAGGCTGGCTCTGATATCCCGTGGGACAGAGTAGGTCTCTATAAGAGTATGCAGTTTTGAAGCGATCTCCTGATCAGGACTTGTGTGCCTGTAGGAGATGAAGGCTTTGTAGCTGTAGGTTTCCATGGCAGTCCTTTTTGCACTGATTATTATGCAAAAGAGACCCATAACGGATATGGATCTCTATTTGTTGACATAATTAAATTATGATTAACTCCTTTGGGCTGTGGGTCAGATTCACGATGCCGTCCTTCTTTACGATGGCTATGTCTTCGATCCTGACGCCGAACTTGCCTGGCAGATAGATACCGGGCTCAATGGAGAGAACCATGTTCTCCTCGATTATATCCTCGCAGCGCTGGCTGTAGTTGGGGCTCTCATGAATGAAGAGGCCCAGGGAATGGCCGAGGCTGTGACCGAAGCGGTCGCCGTAGCCTGCCTCTGCTATTATATCTCTTGCAATGGAATCCCCTTCCTTACCTGTTATTCCGGCCTTTATCCTTTCGCAGGCGGTGGTCTGGGCTTTGTAGACTATGTCGTAGACCTTCTTCATTTCATCTGTCGCATTACCGATGGCAACAGTCCTTGTCATATCAGAGCAGTAGAGATTGTAAAGGCAGCCATAGTCCATGGTCACGAAATCGCCGTTCTCCAGCTTCTTGTCTGTGGGAACGCCATGAGGGCTGGAGCTGTTCTTTCCGGATACTGCAATAGTGGTGAAACTGAGCCCGTCAGCGCCGTTTTGTCTCATGGCGTATTCTATCTCAGCTGCAACTTCCTTCTCGGTGACACCGGGCTTAAGATACTTCAGGATGTGAGTAAATGCTGCATCTCCGATCGCTTCTGCCCTTGCAATGTTCTCCAGCTCCTCAGGATCCTTGATCTGGCGCAACTTTTCAGTAAGTCCTATAACTGGCTTAAGCTCTGCAGTAAGCTCTTCCTTAAACCTGAAATACATGTCGAGAGAAAGACCATTGCGCTCTATGCCAAGGATCTTTTCCTTTCTGCTCTTCAGGAAATCCAGCAGGCTGCGGCCGAGCGCAGTCTCATAAAACTGCAGCCAGCTAAGGCTCTGCGCCATCTCCTCATAGCGGAAATCGGTAATGATCCATGCTTCATCCTGTGTGATGTACAGGCTGCAGTCATTGCCGTGCTTTCCGGTATAATAGGACACGTTATTCACCTGACAGATATAAAAGGCCTCAAGACCGTTCTCTGTCATGAGAGTTCTCAGTTTGTTGATGCGTTCTGTATATTTATTAGTCATGATTATTCTTCCTTAAAGACATCTGCAATAATGCCTACAAGCTCCTGCACTATGGTTGACAGCGTCATCTGGCACTGAAGGTAATTGGCTGCTGTGGGGTCTGCCATAACGATGCCGGAAAGCTGCTGGAGCTGCTGCTGAAGATCCTCCGGGACCTCCTGGCCGCTCATCATCAGCATCTGGAAGTTTGAGCTCTTCTCCTGGAAATCCGAAAGCATCTTCTTGAGCTCCGGATTGGCGTTCAGCTGAGCCCTTGCAGCCTCAAGATTCTTATACTGATCTGACTCCTTCAGCGATCTT
>JAEEPD010000222.1 GCA_016284575.1 Bacillota bacterium
AAGCCTGTTTTCGGGTGCTAATATAGCACTTGCGTTTCGGAACTGCCGAAATCGGGTGCTTGTGGATCATTAGCTCAGTTGGTAGAGCACCTGACTCTTAATCAGGGTGCCCAGGGTTCGAGTCCCTGATGATCCACCAATAAAGTAAAAGACCTGCCGTAAGGCAGGTCTTTTTTCGCTCAAATTCGTTTCTTCTTACCGGTATTCGCAGTCTTCCAGGTGATCATTCACAATACCGATCGACTGCAGGAAGGAGTAGGTAATGACCGGGCCCACAAAGCCGATCCCGCGCTTCTTCATGTCTTTGCTCATGGCAATTGAGACCTCCGACACCGTGGGGATCTCCTTCGTCGTCCTCCAGTGACCATCGATCTGCCGGCCTTCCGTAAAGCTCCATAAATAAGCGTCAAAGGAGCCGAATTCCTCCTGGATCCTCTTTACGATCTGAGCGTTCTTCCTGACGCTGTAGATCTTGTTCTTGTTCCGGATGATCCCCGGATCTGAACGCAGAGCCTCCAGCTCCTCATCGGTCATCGCGGCGCATTCATCGATTTTAAACCCATGAAACGCAGCCAGGTAAGCCGACCTCTTATGCATGATTATCTTCCATGAGAGGCCGACGCTTGCCCCCTCCAGACAGAGCATCTGGAACTGAAAGTCGTCATCATGATTTATCTTGCACCATTCCCGGTCGTGATATTCTTCCAGGAGCGGATCTCCGCTGCTCCAGCTTCTGCATTCGCTCATATGTCTGCTCCCTCGGTCCTGTTTATTCTTTATGCGCTTGCCTGCGGGCGGGTTTAAGCTACAGGCCCGAACATTGCGGCCCGCTGCTTTATATCTTCGGAGGGATTTGCCTTCAGCTCTTCTTTGGGCTTTTCCTCCGGAGCCTTCTCTTCGAACATTTTTGCCCTGTCTTTTATGGATGCCTTTTCGGGCTGGGCATTCTGCTTTTCCGCCTCCGCTGCCCGCTCCTCAAGCTCCTTCTGCTCTGCCTCAACCGCAAGATCTGCTTCCAGCTCCCGCAGCTCTTGTCCTTTAGCTTTTTCACTGTTACGACATGATTATAGAAAGCTTTGTCCATCAGATGTCCAACAAAAAGCTTGATTTTTCAACTTATTTTATCACTTTTTGGGTTTTCTGCAATCCTTTCCCGATTTTCCGGGCATGCTAAGAAGCCCGGCAGGCAGAAAATGCAAAAACGCCGCCGGGGGAAAAGGCTCTGACATCGGTCCATGGTATAAATAACCCCCTGCTCTGTGGTATAATAAGTATGATAAGGCTCGTGAGATCCTGCCGGATAATTATGATGGCGATCCGCACGGAGCGGAGAAACGGAGGCTGCTTTGAATATCATAACCAGAGAACCCATAACAGAAGGCTGGTCAGGAGATAAGAAATACCGTGTCACAGACGAAAAGGGCACCGCGTTTCTTCTTCGCATCTCTGACATCGAAAAGCGTGAAAAAAAGCAGGAGGAGTTTGAGATGATGCAGCGAATCGCAGCCCTTGGAGTCCCCATGTGCCAGCCGGTGGAATTCGGCGTCTGCGAGGAGGGCGTTTATTCCATACAGAGCTGGATAGAGGGAAAAGGCGCTGAGGAGACTATCCCGGCCCTTCCCGGAAGAGAACAGTATGAATACGGCCTTGAAGCGGGACGCATACTGCAGAAGATCCATTCCATCCCGGCGCCGCAAGAGCAGGAGGACTGGGCTGTCAGGTTCAACCGCAAGATCGATACCAAGATCAGAAAATACGGTGAATGCCCCATAAAATACCCGAAGGGGCAAGCCTTTATCGATTATATCAATGCCAACCGCCAGCTGCTGGAGGGAAGGCCCCAGGTCTTCCACCACGGGGATTATCACATCGGAAACATGATGACAGACCGCAGCGGAAGGCTTTATATCATCGATTTCGACCGCAGCGATTTCGGGGACCCCTGGGAGGAATTCAACCGCATAGTCTGGAGCGCTCAGAAGGCGCCTGTTTTTGCCTCCGGCATGGTGGATGGCTATTTTGGAGGCAGGGTCCCTATGGATTTCTGGAGGCTCCTTGCCCTGTATATTTCGAGCAATACGCTGTCGTCGGTCTACTGGGCCATACCCTTCGGGGAGGACCAGGTGAATGTCATGCTGAAGCAGGCAGAGGAGGTGCTGGCCTGGTATGCCGACATGACCGACCCGGTGCCTGCATGGTATGTTGATAAAAACAAAGGAGATGCAGCATGGCTGTGATTGCCGCGTTTATGGTTCCGCACCCGCCCATGATAGTGCCTGAGGTCGGACGGGGCAGCGAGGAACAGATACTTGAGACGACCAGGGCCTACGAGAGAGTGGCGGAGGAAATTGCCGTCCTTGAGCCTGAAACCATAATAATCACAAGTCCCCATTCCATACTGTATGCGGACTATTTCCACATATCGCCGGGGAAGGGTGCGACGGGCTCCTTCAGCCGCTTCGGGGCTCCCGGGGTGCGGTTTTCAGAGCGCTACGACAGGGCTTTTGTAAAGCGGCTCTGCGAGCTGGCGGAGGCAGAGGCCTTTCCCGCGGGGACCCTCGGAGAGCGGGATGCTTCCCTTGACCATGGGACCATGGTGCCCCTGTGGTTCATAAGAAAAAAGTACGCCGGAGGAGAGATAGTCCGCATAGGGCTTTCCGGGCTGCCGCTGGCGGACCATTACCGCCTGGGCCAGCTGATTGCAAGGGCTTCGGAGGATACGGGGAAGCGTGCGGTGATCATCGCCAGCGGCGATCTTTCCCACAAGCTGCAGGAATATGGGCCCTACGGCTTTGCACCCGAGGGACCGGAATACGACCGCAGGATAATGGATGTCTGCGGCAGGGCAGCCTTCGGTGAACTTTTTGATTTTGACGATGCCTTCTGCGACAGGGCCGCGGAGTGCGGTCACAGGTCCTTCGTCATAATGGCAGGGGCCTTCGACGGGCTTGCCGTAAGGGCGGAGGCGCTGTCCCACCAGGATGTGACCGGCGTGGGCTACGGCATCTGCACCTTCTACCCGGAGGGGAAGGATGAAGCCAGGCATTTTCTGAAGGCCTACGAGGAACGGATAGAACGCGAGTGCCGGGAGAAGGCCGAAAAAAGCGATGCATATGTGAAGCTGGCCAGGGCCTCTGTGGAGGCCTGGGTCCGGGAGCACAGGCGCCTTTCAGTGCCGGAGGGACTTCCGGAGGAGCTTTTATCCCGCCGGGCGGGAGCCTTCGTGTCACTTCATAAGGATAGTCAGCTGAGGGGCTGCATCGGCACCATAGCGCCCACCTGCGAAAGCCTGGCGGAGGAGATAGTTCAGAACGCTGTCAGCGCCTGTTCGAGAGACCCCCGCTTTTCGCCTGTAACTGCAAGGGAGCTTGCCAGCCTTGAGATAAGTGTTGACGTTCTTGGAGAGCCCGAGCCCATAGCTTCCCCGGACCAGCTGGATGTGAAGCGCTACGGAGTTATCGTAAGCTGCGGCTCCAGGCGGGGGCTGCTGCTTCCGGACCTTGAGGGCGTGGACACGGCGGAGGACCAGATACGCATAGCGCGCCAGAAGGGCGGAATACGGGAGTCCGAGCCCTACAGGCTGGAGCGCTTCGAGGTGGTGCGCCATTACTAAAGCATCGGAACTGACCCGAAGCGGCAAACCTAAAGCGGCAAAGCCTGAGGCCATTTTAAAGGTCTGATGGCCTGCCGGCGGATTCTGAAAAGGAGAATAGACATGCCTGAATGCGGAGTCTGTTTCAGACATTGCAATATAGAGGAGGGGCAGACGGGTTTTTGCGGAGCCCGCATTGCAAGAAATGGCAGAGTCGAAGCCCTGAATTACGGGAGGATCTCTTCCATTGCGCTGGACCCCATAGAGAAAAAGCCCCTCGCCCGCTTTTTTCCGGGCAGCAGGATACTTTCCGTGGGGAGCTTTGGCTGCAATCTGCGCTGTCCCTTCTGCCAGAACCACGAGATCTCATGGTCCGCTCAGGCCGCAGCCTATGCCAAAACAGCGGAATCCATGAGCCCTGAGACCCTGGTGGAGCTTGCTCTTGCTGCAAAGAAAAGAGGAAATATAGGCATCGCCTTCACGTACAACGAGCCCCTCATCGGCTATGAATTCGTGCGGGATACGGCAAAGCTGGCGAAGGCCGAAGGCCTTAAAAATGTTATGGTCACCAACGGGACCGCAGAACTTCCCGTGCTGGAGGAGCTGGCGCCCTGTATCGATGCCATGAACATAGACCTTAAGGGCTTTACGGACCGCTACTACACCAGGGTCCTGGACGGTGACCGCCGCCAGGTCATGGACTTCATAAAGGAGGCAGTAAAGGGCTGCCACGTGGAGCTGACCACCCTGATAGTCCCCGGCGAAAACGACAGCGAGGAGGAGATGCGGGAGCTGTCCGGATGGGTCAGCCAGCTCAAAAACCCGGACGGAGAGGACGTGCCTCTTCATATCTCCCGCTTCTTCCCCCATTTTCACATGACCGACCGGCCCGCCACGGACGTGGGACTGGTCTACCGCCTGGCGGAGACGGCAAGGGAGAGGCTGAAATACGTTTATACAGGAAACTGCTGAATTAAAAGGACCGGAACAGGTGATGCTCCGGTCCTTTTTGCGTTTGTCAGAATTGGCCCCGCTGTCAGAACAGCAGTGCGCCAAAATATGTTACCGTGTTTTTCCCGTTGTTATAGCTTATCCCGCAGCTTTGCGCCAGCTCGCTCACGTTCAGGCCGTAGCCCTCTATGGGGTGATGCAGAAGCTCTGGGAAGCGGCAGGGAGCATCAGGATAAGTGCACTCGCTGCAGAGCCGGCAGCTTCCTACGGACAGCACAAATATTCGGTCCGGTCCAAGAAGCTCCTTTGCGAAGGTCTCAAGCCCGGGCAGAGACCTTCTGAAGTCCCTCATTCCCTCCTGCATGCCCTCAAAGTCGAAGCTGTCCTCCAGATCGTATTTTTTCGTGAACAGAAGCATATTGCCGTAGGACAGGATCTTCTCCCTGCCCTCCTCGAAGCTTCCGAAGGCCGGCGGACACACCCAGTTGGCGCCATAGCAGCCGCACTGATTGCCCTCGCAGATGGCCCTGAGCTCCGGATAGAAGACGATGCTGTCCATATCCACGTATTCAGCCTGAAAAAAGCCCCCCGAAAGGGCAGCCTCTCTTATGGAATCTCTTAAACTTTCGTCTTTTTTCATGGCTTAGCTCCTTCTGCCGCATTGCTCCGGTCTTTTTCATCATATCAGCAATGCGCGCCGCGTTCAATAGCCCTGCAGGCGTCACCATCCATCAACGAAAAAACAGCGGCGGCGGACAATATCCACAGCTGCTGCTTCATCTTAGGGTCACCATATTCTTTTTCCTATGCAGCGACGTATTCCACGTCTCTTTCGAAGGTTATCAGAAGGCTTATCCACCAGTAGCTCCAGTAGGTGACGCTTACGACCCTCCAGCCCTGATGCGCCATCTCGTTCATGACCCATTCGGCCTCATTCTGAGAGGTCTTTATTACTCTGTACTCTTTCATTGTGTTCATTGCGCATCTCCTTTCCGCAGGGGCCATCTGCCCGCGCTGTTTCCTTTTGATAATATATTACCCTTCCCCTGCAGCCCTATCCATGAACAAAAGTATAAAATAAGCCCGTCTATCCTTCCAAAACAGCAAATAGAACGCATATCTTTATTATTTCCCGGCGGATTTGTAGTATAATAAAAACAAATATGATCAAATCGGAGGCGCACTGTGTTTTATTTTGTCAGACACGGAAAAACGGATTACAGCGAAAGGAATACCGGCATTTATCAGGGCTTCGGCGCTGAGCTGGCTCCCCTTTCGGAAGAAGGAATAAAGCAGATAAAAAAGACGGCAAAGGATAAGAGGCTCAAGGGGGCGGACATAATCATAAGCTCGCCCTATACCAGGGCTCTGCAGACGGCAGCCATACTGTCCAGAAAGCTGGACGTAAAGATAGCCGTGGAGACGGATCTTCACGAGTGGGTGGCAGACAAAAGCTACAGCTGGATCGACGATGAGACGGCGGACAGACATTACGATGAATTTGCCGCCGGAGAGGGCCGCTATCCCGAGGGCGAGGACCGGCCCTGGGAGGACGCACAGACCATCAAACAGCGGGTTCTCGCGGTACTGAAGAAATACGCCGGATATAAAAAGGTTATCGTGGTGGGCCACGGCATGATGATACAGGCGACAACCGGCTGCGCGCACCCGGATAACGGCCAGATCGTAGAATTCAGGCTGGATGAATAGCCTGAGGAGGCCGGATAAATGCGATTACTATTTGAACTGGACAAGAAGGACTACGATAAATGCACCCGTTCCTATGTCCGCAACTCAGCCAGGAGCATAATAATACGGAACGGCCGGGTGGCCATGGTCCACAGCCTGAAATACAACTATTACAAATTCCCGGGCGGTGGCATAGAAGAAGGCGAGAGCATCGAGGATGCTGTGGTGCGGGAGACCCTGGAGGAGTCGGGGCTTAGGATCGACCGCAGCACCATGCGGGAGTACGGCTATGTCCACCGCATTCAGAAGAATACCTACGACAGCGAGGAGTGCTTTATTCAGGACAATTTCTATTATCTCTGCGAGGCAGGCGAGAGCCGGGCACCTCAGAAACTGGATGCCTACGAGGCCAGGGAGCGCTTTACTCTGGAATTCGTGGAGCCCGAAAAGGCAATGGCGGTGAACCGCGCCAAGGGCCACGGGCCAAAGGACCCGGTGATGCTGGAGCGGGAGGCAAGAGTCCTGGAGATGCTTAAAAACGAAGGCCTTCTGGGCTGAAAAGAAGGGCCGCTTACATGAAAACTATCGAAACCAACGGCTGCTGGCTGGAGCCTGTCCCCGGCAGCGGTGACTGGTACTACGGAACGGATTATAAATACGGGGACCTTTACGAGGCAGAGGAGATAATAAAAGCCGGCAGGAATATAGAAGGCCGGGAGCTTTGCCTTGTGCGCTTCCCGGAGGGGCAGGTCTTCTGGCCTGTTCCGAAGGCCGAAAATGTGTACCCTGCAGAGCAGCCCGTCTTCTTTGAGGGTGCCATATATATCCTCGCCGCATATTTTGACGAAAAGCTTCTTCGCATCCTTCGCTTCGACTGCGAAAGCTGCAGTACAGAAATCTTCCTTGAGCTGCCCTTAGGCTGCGCAAAGGACTGCTACAATCTGAGGCTTGATCCTTCTCCCCTTACCATCACAAGGCAGAGCGCCGCAGGCCGCGAATTTGAGATCATCTGGCCTGAGCAGGTCACGATGGAGATGGATGCTCACGACAGCTTCTTCCTGCGCCAGGGGGACCGCCTTTTCTTCAGCCGCTGGCACGAGGAGGGCGAGGGCGATAGCTACCGCTACTGGGAGGAGACCATAGTGCGGGGCCTGGATGGAACCGTGCTGGAGGTGCTGCCCGGGGATGTTAAGCTGATGCCGGACGGCCAGCTCTGGCTGCTTAAGCAGGCCTAAATGCGCTTAAACCGGTGTTGAAAGTAAAATCTACGAAAAAACTCTCAGAGCCCGCTCAAACGGGCTCTGAGAGCGTTTAAAGGCTATATATTTCTGCCTCAGGTGACGCACGCCATCTTCGGCTGCCATCGGCAGAGTTTAATTCTACAGGCAGGCCTTGTAGATCTCCACCACGTCCTCCTCGGTCAGGGGAACGAAGGCTCCGGAGAGTCTTCCGCCGCCGTTGGCCTGAGCGGCCATAGCTTCGAAGTGCTCTGTGCCAATGCCAAGGTCTGTAAGGGTCATGGGTATGCCGCAGTCTGTGAAGAACTTCTCCAGCGCGTCGATGCCCTTCTGGGCCAGCTCAGCCTCATCGTAGCCCTCAAGGCCCCATACGTTCCTTGCGAATCTTACGAATCTCCACTGGCAGGAGGGATCCTTCTTTAAGATGTGACGCATCCATCTGGGGGTGAGGATGGCAAGGCCCACGCCGTGGGTGATGTCGTAGAAGGCGGAAAGCTGATGCTCCATGGCGTGGCAGGGCCAGCCGGTGTACTTCTTTCCGAACTCGGGGATGCCGGAGCAGGCGATGGACTCGGCATGCATCAGATTGGCTCTTGCAGAGTAGTTTTCGGGCTCAGCCAGAGCTATGGGAGCGTTCTTTATGACGGTCTTGAGAATAGTCTCAGCCAGTCCGTCGGAGAGCTCGCTGTCGGGAGTCACGGAGAAATAGCCCTCCATGATGTGGCTCATGATGTCAGCGGCACCGGCAGCGGTCTGATATCTGGAAACGGTGAAGGTATAGGTGGGGTCCAGGATGGAGACCGAGGGATAGGTGAAGGATGCTCCCAGCTTTTCGTTGGTCTTCATGTTGGAAATAACGCCGCCTGCGTCAAAGTCGGAGCCGGTGGCGCTGATGGTCAGGATGTCCACAAGAGGCAGGGACTTTTTTCTGCCCTTCACGTTCTTGATCATGTACCAGAGGTCGTCGCCCTCGTAGTAATATCCGGAGCAGATGGCCTTGGAGCAGTCAAGAGTGCTGCCGCCGCCGACAGCCAGGACCACGTCGACCTTGTTTTCCCTGCAGATCTTAACGCCCTCCTCCACGGACTCGACTCTGGGGTTGGGATCGATGCCGGAGAGCTCGAATACGGTGAAGCCGCCGTCATTAAGGATCTTCATGATCTCGTCGTAGAGACCTGTCTTCTTGATGGAGCCGCCGCCGTAGGTCATCAGGACTCTGGTGCCGAACTGGCGCAGAGCCTCGTCCAGATGGGAGATCTGGCCCTTACCGAAGTATACTTTTGTAGGTATGTCGTGAATAAAGTTTTCCATATTTCCTCCTTTATTTGCGAAATTTATATATTATTTTACCACAAGCGGCCGGCAAACAGCCCGCTGCGGATGGAATTTGTCATTGGATTATCGTATAATTGCTATAGTCAGCGATCGCTTATTTATGAGGTTGAAAAATGAAGAATAAAAATGACAGCGCTCTTTTGGAAAAGCTGAATCTTAAGATCCCGGCCATTGCCGTAAGGTTCTGCCTGGAGAAGCCGGACTGCGAGCATTATCAGGGGGATAAGGTAGCCTTCTGCATGTACATGAAGTACGCTCAGGATACCGGAAAGCATTTCTATATCGAGGCCGCGGACGATGCCTGCTATGGCAAGCTGGCGCTTGGCATGGAGGATCTGCAGCCTGTGACCGCCAGCGGCGAGGCCGGCAAGGATTTTGGCGTTTTCAAGACCCAGATGCCAAACCGCCTGCTCTACAAGGACCTGCCCATGCTTCCCAAGGGCACCATACGCTATGTGGAATACGCTCCCGCCATCAGCTGCGATTTCGATCCGGACCTGCTCTTTTTCCTGACGGATATCGAGGAGGCGGACATCGTGATGAGAGCCACCAGCTATATTTCCGGGGACTTCTGGGAATCCGTATCCACGCCTGTAATGAGCTGCACCTGGATGTATGCATACCCGATGATCTCAAAGAAGGTGAATCACATAACCACCGGGCTCTACCACGGCCTTAAGCGCCGCAAGGCTTACCCTGCGGGGCTGAGGATGATATCGGTCCCCTTCAACAAGTTCCCCGAATTCTTCCGTTCACTGGAGGAAATGGACTGGACCCTGATCTCCTTCCGGGAGGATGAGGAGTCCAAGGCGGAGCTGGCCAGGCGCATGCAGCACTGGCAGGACATGGCGAAGGCGATAAACAGCCACGTGGATCTGCACTAGACCCCGGCGTAGCCGCTGAGCTCGATGATTTTCTGGCCTTCGGGACTGAGTATCCAGTCCAGAAGGCTTTTTACATTGGGATTCCGGTCATTTTTGCGGCAGACCGCGTAGAAGTTGGACACTATGGGGTATTTTTCGCTGCGTATGTTCTCGGGACTGGGGTAAACACCGTTTAAGGACAGCATTTTTACTCCGCTGGAGGCGGAAAGGCTGGATACATAGTAGCGGAAGGAAAAGCCTATGGAGCTTCCGAGGAAGCTGAATTTATCGTCCTTTATGGGGGTGTCGCCCATAAAGCGCAGCATAGAGCTCTGGCTGCCGCTTCCGGGATTTCTCTGAAGAACGCTTATGTGCTTTTTTTCGCCCCCCAGCTGCTCCCAGTTGGTGTACTGTCCTGAGTAGATGCCGCGGACCTGCTCTATGCTCAGGTCATCCACCGGGTTATTGGCATTGACCACGAAAACAAAGGCCTCCCGGCCTATGGGGACCAGCTCCAGCTCCACGCCCTTTTCAGCGGCATAGGCCAGCTGCTCATTGGAGGGTCCGGCGCAGAAGACGATGTCCGCGTCTCCGTCCACGATAGCCTTGTAGGCGCCTCTGGTGTTGCGCATCTGAAGCCTGCTGCCGGGGGAAAAGTGCGTGTCATTAAAGCTTACGCTATCCACCGGGTACACGGAGGCCGCAATGCCTGAAAAAACAGGATAAAGAGCCGCCGCTCCGTCCATGACGGGAAGCTCGCCCTCGAGCCTGAAGTCCGTGTCCACCCTTTCCGCAAGGCCACCCGAAACGCCCTCGGGAAGGGCGTCAAGGCAGGAATCAAAGGGCAGAAAATCCTTCAGCTCCACGGATTTTGCCAGCATGCCCGTGCTCTGCCTTTTTATGACCCTCTGGGTAAAGAGCAGGTAAATGCTCAGGTCCAGCAGGCCAAATACCAGTATAACGGCAAAAAGCAGCGCCAGCTGCTTTTTTAGCTTTGTCTTATCTATGCCGCCCATGCTCACAGGCCCTCCGTGGCTATATAGCTGAGTATGGATACGCTGCTTCTGAGCTCCACAGTGTGGATCACAAGAAGCAGGGTCACAAGCACGCAGACCAGAATTACTGCTGCAAGTATTTTGTAAAATAGACTGTCTTTCATTGGATCATGGTGCATTTTTACATCAGCGGGATTATGCCGGTGAAGGCACCCACCAGAAATACGAAAATGAATACGCAGAATGCGCAGGGGATAAGAAATATAGTCTGCAGGAAATAGCCCCAGCCCTTGGAGATGGAGCCCTCCTTCATTTTATTCCACACGGCTTTTGTCAGATATGCAAAAAGCACTATCATGCACAGGGGCACGCCTAAAAAAAGTCCCATATATAATACCTCTTTTGTCGACAGATGTAAAAGTGCTATCATCGTTTCCTCCTGCCAGAGAATCAATTCCAACACAAATATTATACCATAGGCTGCAATAAAAAATCAGACAGCCTGTGCTGTCTGATCATAATATTTTCTTAAGGCTCCTAAGCAGCGGAATACTCCCTGAGAAGTCCGGTATAGACAACCTCTGCGTTGGGCATGTTCAGAAACTGCATGGGGTGGATGATGGGTGTAAGATCCTCGCACTCTTCCGGCTCCACGCTCTCCAGCAGATCCCTTACGAACTCGGAGCAGTAATAGTGATCCTCCTGCTTCCAGCAGACCCTGATGCCTGCAAGAAACAGTCCCAGATAGTTGTAATGATAGCGCTTCCTGTCGGAAAGCATCTCCTTTATGCGCAGCTGTATGCCCTCGTAGCTCTCCTCCGCTACGGTCAGACGCAGCACCACCACCTTTGTATCCTTAAAGCGCTTGAAGGTACCACTCTTGGCCGATTCAGTCACAAAGCCTCCCAGGAAGGGGAAAAATGTGTACACGCGGCCGAAGGAGTACATGCATTCCAGCTCCTTGCTCAGGCTTATGGAGGCGTGATTGTACTTCGCGCCGGTCAGGCATCTGAGTATCAGAGAAACGATACTGCCCGACTGGCTCACCACTATATATATCTGCCTGGTCTTGTCATTTTGCATTATGTCTCTTCCCTCACATTTTGCGGCTTGGGCGCCCCTGCGCCAAAGCATTTCATGCATAATACAATATAACAGACCGTTTGTCTATCACTTTTTTCGCTAAAAGTGTACTTTTTAAAAAGATTATTACAAATGGGAAAGGATTGCTCTGCGCAGCTGAAGCTGAGGCTAAAAATTACTGCTGATCCTCCAGCTTAAGCTCGTCCATGCCCTCGAGGCCCCTCTTCTGCAGGCCCCAGTGCACCAGCTTGCCGATAATGTCGTAGATGACGGCGAAAAGGGGTACGCCGATGATCATTCCCACAAAGCCGAAGCAGCCGCCGAAAAGGATGATGGCGAAAAGCACCCAGAAGCTGGAAAGTCCGGTGCTGTTTCCGAGGATGCGGGGGCCGATGACGTTGCCGTCCAGCTGCTGCAGCACCAGGATTATCACCAGGAACCCCAGGGCCTTCACAGGACTTTCGACCAGGACCAGTACCGCCGAGGGAATAGCTCCGATGAAGGGCCCGAAGAAGGGTATGATGTTGGTCAGGCCCACGATGACGGATATGAGAAGGGCGTTCGGGATTGCCGCGATGCTGCAGACAATGTAGCACAGCAGCCCGATTATGGCCGAATCCAGCATCTTTCCGCTGAGAAAGCCGGAGAACATCTTATCCATATAGATGATCTCATCCCTGATGACGCGGCTCCAGTGGGCGTTGAAAATACAGCGCAGAAGGTCCTCGCTCTGCCTTTTGAAGAGCTTGCGGCTGGCCAGCACATAGACCGCCACGATTATGCCGATGACTACGTCCTTGAGGGTATTCACCACGCTGAGAACGCCGCTGCCCACATTGCCCATGATGGAGCCCATGGAGGGGATCAGGGATTCCTTCAGCCAGTTTTCGAAGGTGGTGGAAACGGACTCATAGGCGGTGTCGAAATAGCTCTGCAGAACCTCGTTATCCGCCATCTGGGCTTCCAGCCTCACTGCCAGGGCATCCAGCTTGCCGGGCAGGGTCTCGCTTAGATTTACGATGTTT
>JAEEPD010000223.1 GCA_016284575.1 Bacillota bacterium
TCCTCTGGTGAGAGGCGCGCTGTCCACGGGAGCCTTTGCGGGCGCCGGTGCCTTGGGCTCTTCCGCGGGCTTAGCCTCTGGCTTGGGAGCGGGTGCTTCCGGAGCCGGGGATTCCTCTGCCTGGCCGAAGCTCAGAACCTTCTTCGGGCACTTGCTGATGCAGATGCCGCATTCGATGCACTGATCGTGATCCACAGACCAGGTCTTGCTTCCTCTGTCCACGGTGATAGCACCCTGGGGGCAGTTGCGCGCACAGAGACCGCAGTAGATGCAGCCATCCTGCCTGCAGGTGAGAAGTCCGCTGCCGCCCTCGGCGCTGCCGATGGAGTTGACCGGCTGCTGAGGCTTCTTTGCAGCTTCTGCAGCTGCAGCGGCCTCTGCCTCGCGGTCCCAGATCTGCTGGGGCTCAAGCGGCTTGTCCTCGAAGCTGAGCACCTTTCTGGGGCATCTGCCGACGCAGATACCGCACTTGACGCACTGCTCCAGATCGATCTTCCAGGTCTTGGAGGCTCTGTCCACCTTGATGGTCTGCTGCGGGCAGTTGCGCGCGCAGAGTCCGCAGTAGATACAGCCGCTCTGGTCGATGCTGATGTGGCCGGCGATGTCCTTGATGAAGGCGGTGCCGGACACGATCAGATCCTTGGGATCCTCGGCTACCATGTGGTAGTCGTTGGTCATGGTGATGGCGCCCTCGTCGCAGAAATCTGCGCAGGTCTGGCAGAAGGTGCAGGAGGTGAGGTCGAAGTAGCGGGTGACATACTTGCCTCCCTCAACGGCCTCCTCCTTGGTGGTGATGGCTATGGGGGAGCAGACTCTGATGCAGTTGCCGCAGTTGGTGCACTTGGTGCCGTCAAAGGCTATGCGTCCGCGGTACTTGCCGAGGCCTCTGGCCTCGAAGTTGGGGAACTGCTCGGTGCTGGGAGCGCTGAAAAGATTTCCAACAGCTCTTTTAAGGAACGGGAACATCATTTACTCATCGCCTCCCTCTTTTCTTTCAGCAGCAGAGCTGCCTTGTAGAGACCCTCCATAATGGCCTCGGGCTTGGGTGTGCAGCCGGCCACCGCCACATCCACGTGGCAGAACTTTTCAAGAGGAGCCTCTACCGAATAGCTTCCCTTGAATACATTGCCGGACTGGGGGCAGGAACCGATGGATACCACGCACTTGGGCTCGGGAACCTGAGCCAGGGTTCTGATCAGTCTGTCCTTGGACTGGCTGGTGATGGGGCCGGATACCACTACTATGTCCGCGTGTCTGGGAGTGCCTGCCAGCTTGAAGCCGAAGCGCTCCGCGTCGTAGCGGGGAGTAAGGCAGGCCACCAGCTCGATGTCGCAGCCATTGCAGGAACCGCTATTTACGTGGTAGATCCAGGGGGATTTTGCCGCGCTGTTATTGATCAATTTCTTAAACATATCTCGTCTCCCCTCCTAAAGTCCGCACCATACCAGGATCAGGCTTGCCATGGCAAGGCCTGCCACAAAGGTCCAGTAAAATCTGAAGAGATGCTCTATCTTGAGTCTTGCGGTAACCGCGTGGATGGTGGTCATGCAGAGCAGGGTCAGGACAGTGCAGATCGCCACGAAGATCAGTACATCCAGAGCCACTATTCCGGTGGTGAAGCCGCCAAGGAACAGGGAGGTGAACAGACCTGTCATGATGATCATCTTCATTGCGGTGTTGAGCTTGAAAACGCCCAGAGCCGCGCCGCTGTACTCGATGAGGGGACCTTCGCAGATCTCGGTCTCTGCCTCAGCCACATCGAAGGGCTGAACGCCGACCTCTGCAGGGATGACCAGCAGCATTGCAAGGGCTGCGGGGATCATGCTCCACTGGAACAGCAGGGATCCGTTGGCTCTCTGCCAGGCGCCGATGGCATCCATGGAGAACACCAGATCAGCTCCGCCCACCTTCTTTGCCACAGTCAGAAGAATGATGACAAAGGGAAGCTCGTAGCTCATCATGGTTACCATTTCTCTGGAGATACCGATGCCTGCATAGGGGGAGCCGGAGGAGCTGCCGCCCACGATCAGGGCTACGCCGGAGATGGTTATCAGGTAAAGGATAACGATCAGGTCAGCGCTGCCGCTGAATGCGGTGAATCCGAAGATGGGGATGAAAAGCATTATTATGGCCAGGCTGATGAAGCCGATGACCGGTGCGCCCAGGAATACCAGGCGGTTTGCAACTCTCGGTACTATGGTTTCCTTGCCCATGAGCTTGAAAAAGTCGTAGGTGGGCTGAAGGATCGGAGGGCCGATTCTCTTCTGCATCTTAGCGATGACCTTGCGGTCCACGCCTGCAAGCCAGAGGCCCGCGACCATTGTGAACAGTGCGCCCGGGAATACCAGGATGTAGAATATCGATTTAAGTATTTCCATTATTCTGTACTCCTTTCCCTAACGCATGAACAGGAACATGCACAGGCAGATGACGGCGGTGCCGACAACGGCCATGGATGCATAATCGTTGACTATACCGGAGTGGATGGCCTCCATGAACTTGTAGTAGCCCTTCCAGTTGGACTTGAAGCCCCAGAACAGGTCTGAGCCGCCAACCTGGGAATACATTTCCTTTTCACCGGAGAAGAAGGTGTCGTACTTGGCCTGCGAAGGATCGCTGCTGCTGAGTATCTGACCTCTTTCGTTTCTGCCGCCCAGAATGACCAGGGCTGCGCCGATGAAGAGAACGCCGAAGAGCACCAGCCAGATGATGGGGTTCCAGTAGCTGAAGGCTACAGGCTCCACAGACATGTCGCTTACGCGGGCATTGGCTGCGTAGCCGGGGCCCATCATGGCGTCGATGTACTTGCTGATGTTAAGAGCAGCGTTGGCTGCGGGGTGCAGCAGGTACTTGTTCACGAAATCGTAGAACACGCCGGAGGCTGTGCACAGGAGCGCCATGATGTACATGGGCAGTCTCATGGAGAAGGGTGCCTCTGTCACGTTCTCATGCTCTTTGCGGAGCTGTCCGAAGAAGACTGCCTGGGTGACCTTGATGAAGGAGGCCAGGGTCATTACGGAGACCACCAGAGCGCAGATGGTGCAGAGCACATATACGAATTTGCCGGATTCCACAGCCTTGGTGTAGATGGCCTGATAGATGATCCACTTGGATGCGAAGCCATTGAAGGGAGGCAGGCCGCTGATGGCGCCGGCTCCCACAAGGAAGCATATGGTGGTGTGGGGCATCCTCTTAGACAGGCCGCCCAACTTGTCCAGATTGGTGGTGCCAACCTGCTTGAGCACCGCGCCTGCGGTAAGGAACAGCAGTCCCTTGAACAGGGTGTGGTTCATGGCGTGGAACAGGCCGCCGGTCAGGCCCAGAGCGCTTCCAAGGGATACGGCAGTGATCACATAGCCGATCTGGGAAATGCTGTGGAAGGCCAGCAGGCGCTTGAATTCGTGCTGAGCCAGCGCCATGGTGACGCCCAGGAACATGGTAACAGCGCCGAAGATGGCAAGCATCTGCTGCACTGTGCCCTTGTCCATTGCTCTGAACACGATGTAGATCATACGGATCATGCCGTAGACACCGGCCTTGTTGACCATTCCGGAGAAGATCATGGAGATGGAGGTGGGTGCCACGGTGTAGGCATCAGCTGCGGGTGTGTGGAAGGGAACCATGTAGCTCTTTACGCCAAAGCCTGCAATTATCAGACCGAAGGCTGCGATGGCTGTGGGGCTCAGGCCGCCTGCCAGGATGGAGGCGATCTGTGCCATGTTCAGAGTATGGCATTCCGCATAGAGCAGTGCTATGCCTGTGAGTGTAAAGGAGGAGCCCATGGAGCCGATGACCAGGTACTTGAAGGCACCCTCAAGAGCTCCCTCGCTGAAGTTCCGGAAGGCTGTGAGAGCCACGGAAGCGAAGGTCATGATCTCCACCATTACGAAGAGATTGAAGATATCGCCTGTCATCACCAGACCGAGAACTGAGCCGGAGAGCATCAGATACAGGGTGTAGTAATGTCCAAGGTGATGATCCTTGTTCATGTAGCCTATGGAATAGAGACCGGAGAGCCAGAAGGTGGTGACCACCAGCAGGGCGAAGAAGAGGCTCAGAGCGTCTACCTCGTAGCCGATACCGATGGCGTACTCCTCCACGGGAGCCCAGTTACCCATCCAGTAGGAGATTATCTGTCCGTCTATCATGACGGGCTTGATCAGGGCATAGATGAGCCCTGCAGAAACTGTCGCCGCGATCATTGCGATCCCCTGCGCCACTGCCTTGCTCTTCGCACCGAAGATCTCAACAATGAACGCGCTGAGGAACAGGAGCATTACGGCTAATACTGGAAAATGCTGCATCATCCGTTGAGCCTCCTTACTTCATCGGCGTTGATAGTTTTATATTTTCTGTAGATCATGATCACCAGAGACAGAGCCATGGCGTCAACGCAGGCGCCGATAACGATGCTGGTGAGTGTGAGGGCCTGGGGAACGGGGTCTACGAAGAACTTGGTGGACACGCCATTCAGAAGGTCGGACATCTGGTAAATGGGGGCAGTACCGCCGTCATTGAAGCCGAAGCTTACGATCAGCATGTTCACGCCGTAATCGATGATGCCAAGACCCAGGACTACCTTGATCAGATTCTTTTTTGTGCATACGGTGTAGAGGCCAAGAACGATCAGGATGATAGATGCGATATAGTTGACGATTATCATGCTAAGCGGCCTCCTTTCCTTCTTCGGGAGCTTCGAGAGCCAGCTCCTCATCGTCATCGTCCGCGCCGGGAGCCAGCAGGGAGAGAAGCAGCAGGAGCAGGAAGCCCACGCCTGCCAGTACCTTGTATCCTACGGTAACGCCCATGAAGGTTATAGTACCTGCGGAGATAAGATCTCCCACCTGGCCGTTGTTGAAGAATACATTGCGGCAGAAGTTGGCGCCGAAGGCGATACCCAGAAGGCCCAGCACCACGTAAAGGGATGCGCCCAGGGCTTCGCTCACCCTCAGGACCTCGCCGCTGATGGCCTTGGAGGCCACGTCATATCCATAGCCCAGGTAGACGAGCAGCGCTGCGGATGCAACGATAACGCCTCCCTGGAAGCCGCCGCCGGGGCTGACGGTTCCGAACAGTATGATGTACAGACCGAAGGTGACGGCGAAGGGCAGGAACTTGTCCGCGCCGTTCTTGACGATAATGTCCTTTTCCTTGATTCCTTCTTTAAACTTCATCGCCTGTGCCCTCCTTTTTCTTTGCTGCCTTGTGGGGCCTGCTCAGGATCACGAAGGAGCCTGCGATAGCTGTCAGCAGGATGAAGGATTCGCCCAGAGTATCGAAGCCTCTGAAGTCGAATACTACAGCTGCCACGTTGTTGGCTGCCATGGTCCCCGCCAGGTTCTCCTCGACGATCAGTGCGGCTACGCCGTCGGGATTGTCGTGGGTGATGTCCATGCTGGGATTATTGTACAGATTGACAACGTTTACATCGGAGCCGTCGTAGCTGACGGAGCCGTTGTAGAATGCATAGCGCACACCTGCTATTCCGCAGACCAGGATCACGAACAGGGACGCGATAACTAATGTTCTTTTCATTACTTTTCTTCGTCTCCTTTCTTAGTGGTCTTGCGGACTGCAATAACAAAGAGCGCGGTGGAAAGGACTGCGCCTACGGCAGCCTCTGCGATGGCCACGTCGGGAGCCTGCAGCATTATGAATTCCAGGGCCATGAAGCCGCCGGTAACGCCCAGTGCGATGACGGAGGACAGAGTATTTTCAAAGGCTACCGCGCATACTGCAGATACAAGTATGCCTGCAACTATAAGTGTGTTGAGTATAAACAGAATATCCATTATTCGTCCACCAGATCCTCTCCGTACTTATCAACGCACATGGGATCCTTGGGACGGACACCGTGCTTGTAAGCACCTTTTGCGATGGCATGGCCGGCGATGGGGTTGGTTATGATGTAGAACACACCCATGGCTGCCAGCTTGATGGCCATTGCGCTGTCATGGAGAATAAATATTGCGTAAAGCACGCCGCCGATTATGACTCCCAGAACACCCATAGTTGCGATATTGGTGCTGGACTGCATACGGCTGAAGGCATCAGGCATGCGCAGCAGGCCCACGGTCCCGGCAAACGCAAAGAACACGCTGATACCGATAAGTATGTCGATCGCTATTCTCATTACAGTTTGCCCTCCAGGTATCTTGCCACGATAGTAGAGCCTATAAAGCCCAGGATAGCGGTGATGAAGGCTATGTCGATGAACACGCTTCTGCCGCTGTACAGGGCGAAGAGTATCAGAGCCATGTCGGCCAGAAGATCAATGGAATCCGCTGCCACTGCTCTGTCTGCCACGCTGGGTCCGATTATCACACGGATAAGAAGACACAGGGCCATGACTATGAAACAAATGGCGAAAAACAGCAGTTCACTCATTATTCCCATATCCTCCTTACCCAGTTCTCCAGAGTGCCCTTGATGGCGTCGCCCGCCTCCTTGGGTTCCTGACTCTTTACGTCTATCCAGTGAATGTAGTAATTAAGCTGCCCGTCCTCCTCTGCCATATCCACCGTGATGGTCCCGGGGGTAAGGGTGATGGAATTTGCCAGCATGGACTGGGCGTATTCGGACTTAAGGTCCACAGGCACCTTCACGATGCCCGGTTTAATAGGAAGTTTTGGATTCAGTGCTCTGAAAGCCACATCCAGATTTGCCTTTATCAGCTCGATGGGGAAGATGATCACCGCATAGAAGAGCAGAGTGAAGAATCTCTTCGGATTGAGCAGATAGAACGCACGCTCATGGATGAAGAATCTGGCGGAAAAGCATGCTACGAGTATGCTTACTACGGCGCCTGCCGCGAGTACCTGCACAGATGGCTCACCCTTGATGAGCGCAGCCAGCTCCCCTGTTATAAGGAGCCAGAAGACAAAGCATAGAAGGGCTGTCGAGATGATTGAAGAAATTGAGGCTTTCTTCATTTGATGGCTACCTCCTGCCTGAAATATGATTGCAATAACTTAATAATAAACTTATTCAGCTTCCACACTGTCCACGTAATACTCCTTGCCGGAGATTATGCGGAAGTTTGCGCTCCCGCACTTGGGACAGCGGTAGTTTCTCCCTTCGAAGGGGCCTTCGTAGCCGCAGTCGCCGCATCTGATGCCGATGGGTATGCGTTCTATGTCTATTCTGGCGCCTTCGGCGATGGTGCCCTCCGCCGCTATAAGGAAGTAGTCGCGGACGCATTCGGGGACCACTCCGGAAAGCTCGCCTACGCGGAGCTTGATGGACTTGATCCTGCTCACATCCGGGTACTTCTCCACTGCGGGGATGACCATGCGCAGTATGCCTTCAACTATTGAGAGCTCGTGCATACTATCTGTCCATGCAGGAGAAGCAGGGGTCGATGCTGGCGATGATAAGGCCTGCATCTGCCACTGAGTTGCCTCTGAGCATAGTGGGGATGGTGGGCGCGTTCTTGAAGGTGGGCACGTGGATGCTTACACGGGCCACCTTGTCGGTGCCATTGGTCACCACCTTGTATGTCAGCTGGCCGCGGGGAGCCTCATGCATGTTCATGTACTCGCCCGGCTTGATGGTGGGAACGTGGTTCCCCAGATTGATGGGTCCCTTGGGCAGGCTGCTGAAGGCCTGACGTATGATCTTGATGCTTTCGAAGCACTCCAGGACTCTGATGACTACTCTGGAGAATACGTCGCAGGTGGGATATACGATCTTCTGGAAGTCGAAATCCTCGTAGCTGCTGTAGGGAGCGTCGGTCCTGACATCGATGGCGATGTTGGAGGCTCTCGCCTGGGGTCCCACAGCGCCGATGCGCAGCGCGTCTTCAGTGGTGAGAACGCCTACGCC
This sequence comes from Bacillota bacterium, assembly GCA_016284575.1. Classification (GTDB taxonomy): domain Bacteria; phylum Bacillota; class Clostridia; order Peptostreptococcales; family Anaerovoracaceae; genus RGIG2707. Next base: position 7,825 of record JAEEPD010000223.1, read on the forward strand.
CTGGGTCCTGAGGGCCACGGTCTTGTCGTTCAGCAGGAAGTCTGCCAGTCTCTTGGTGTCCTCCTCGATGGCGTCCAGCATCTTGGAGATGTTCTGGACCTGCTCCAGGGTGACGTCTCTTCTGGAGCCGCCGTAGGTTACCATGCCGTAATTTACGCGGTTTCCGGAGAGCTCCTCAAGAGCGTCCATGATCTTTTCGCGGTCGTCCCAGCTGTGCATGAAGAGTGAATCGTGGCCGATGATGTGCAGAGCGATGCCCAGCCACAGATAGTGGGAGTGCAGTCTCTCCAGCTCGGCGGTGATGACTCTCAGGTACTGTCCCCTCTTGGGCACCTTGATGCCGGAGATGCTTTCGCAGGTCATGGCAAAGGTCATTGCGTGGGAGTGGGAGCAGATGCCGCAGACTCTTTCAACCATGACCAGGGTCTGGATGATGTTCTTCTGCATAGCCAGCTTTTCAATGCCGCGGTGATTGTAGCCGATGAATATCTCGGCGTCTTTGATGAGCTCACCCTCAGTGATGAGTCTTGCGTGGACGGGTTCCTCAAGAGAAGGATGGTAGGGTCCGATAGGAACTATGTAACTCATTTACTTTTCCTCCTCCAGTTTTTTGGTGCCGTGAGCTTTATCTATAAGCTCGTCCATAGGTGTAACGAATATCTGTCCCTGTCCTTCCAGCATGCTTTCGGGCATGAACAGACGTTTTGAGGTGTCGAGGCCGTCGAACTTGGCTCCTATGAGCTCGTTGATCTCTCTCTCGGGCCACTGAGCGCCGAGGTCGTAGATGTCACCGATGCTGGGGAGGCTGTCGTCCTTGTCGATCTCTATGGTGTAGGATTCCATAGTGTCTCCCAGCTGATACTCGTAGGAGATGTTCAGCTTGCCTTCGTCAGTCACAAAACCGTGGATCATGGCGAGCAGTACACCCTGTTTGCGCATTTTTTCCGCAATGGGGACTATCTGATCCTTGGTAATGCTGATTTTCTTGTAGTATTGCATTTTTCCCCCTAACTATATCCTCAAAAACCGGCTGAGCCGGCTAAATACCGTTGTTGATTTATTTATTTTAATATCTTTCGGAGGATGCCGTTTTCGCGAC
>JAEEPD010000224.1 GCA_016284575.1 Bacillota bacterium
GTGGTCCCCCGTGCCTCTTGAGGCGTCGTCCTCCTGCCAATGCTCCGCTATGTACTTGCCCTCCCGATTGAAGCTGGCGATGGGAGCAGCCAGGACCTCGCCGGTCTCGGCTTTGGATTCATCCGGCTCCCCGTCCGAGCCAAAGGGAATGTAGGTGTAGCGCCAGTAGGAGCGCTTGGAGGGATCTTCCTCAAAGTCGTAATAATAGACCTGATAGCTGATGGCCTCACCCTTCTTGTAGATCCTTGCTGGAAGCTCCGGCTCCTCCTCGGCAGGCCTTGCAAGGACCTGGGCCCTGAGGCCGCTGCTCGTCCAGCAGGACAGCTCCTCCTGCCGCCGGAAATCGTCCTCGAGCACGTAGATCTTCCTTCCGTTCTCCATATAGTAGAGCCTGAAATTGCTTACTCCCACGTCTTTCCCGCCGTTTCCAAGGCTTATCTTAACGCTTCCGCTGCTGCTGACGTTGGGAAGCAGCATCCTTCCGCCTTTCATCACATAATCCTGCTCGGTTATCATGGCAGGACAGCTTCCTGGCACCAGAGCCATCTCCACAAAGGCGAAGTTGGCCCAGGTATGACCCAGATAATAGTGGTTTCCGCTGCTGTTGATGGTGGTCCCGGAGGCGATATTAGTCCCGTGGATGACGAAGCCGGGCGTCTCGCAGCTGATCAGCGATGAGTAAGCCTCGCGGTTCCGACCGACTCTCCAGCCCTGATAGCTCCTGTCGCCGTCCGCATCCAGGCCCTTGTACCAGCTGAAATTGACGCCATCCCAGCTGTCCTCGCCGCAGGCCTTCGGATCTGAGCCTGCGGTACCTATTTTGATGAAGGCTGCCTTTTTACCGGTGGGGATGCTGAAGTCAAGGGAAGCCTCATAGTACCTGGGGTAGGCCGATGAATACCGCCTGGTCTCCTGACTGTAGGCCCCGTTTGGCTCAGCCCTGTAATAAACAGCCGGGTATTCCTCGAAGGCGCTTATGCTGTAGGCGGTATCGAAGCTGCCCTTTACATGGTTCAGCCCGCCGGAGCCGCCGATAATGCTTGATGTCTTGCCGCTTACTGAGGACAGGTCCGGCTGCCCTCCGCTCTTTTTTATTATGATGACCCGAAGATCATCCAGAGAAAGCCTTTCGAAATGCTTTCTTCCGTAGACCCGAAGCCTTGGCCGCAGGGTCCATTCGCCGCTTTCAAGAGCGTCCGTGTGGTGATACACGCCCCGCCGCTCTATCTGATCCGGCCAGGAAGCCTTGTTCCACTCCTTAAGGTCCCCGCCGCGTCCAAGAAGGAAGCTCAGCGTGTGGCCGTAAATGTTCACATCCTCTACGCTGTAGCTGAAGCTGAGATAGCCGATGCAGTCCTCGGGAACGGTGAATTTTATGTCTCCGGAGGTCTCAAGATAGTAGGGATCATCATCCGACTCCCTCCTGCCTATCGTATAGGCTCCACCGGCCGCCTTGCCCTTTTCAAAACTGAAAAAGCTGTCGAAGCTGGCATCGTTGAAGTTTTCGAAATGGTCCTCCTGAACGGTCCAGACCTCAGCTCCCAGGGACCCTTTAGCAACGGTTCTATGACTGCTGCCCTCGGCACTGAAGAGGTCCTGACCCGCATCAGTATCGTATTCGTAGTAATAGCGGGTCCCGGGCTTAAGGGTCAGAGTCCTTGAGAGGGCACCGCCTCCGCTTCCTCCCGTAAGCTTAAGGCTTGCGGAGTTTTCCCCTGCCTCTGTTATCTGCGCCGCAAGCGCCTCGCCCGACAGGCTTCCCGCCTCGATCACGTAGCAGTAATCCGCATCCCAGCTCATGTTCTTTCGGATAAGGCGCTCCTTTTCCGCCTGCCGGGTCTCTGAGATCAGGCAGAGCTGGTCCACCACCCCGGTCTTGAAATTTGAGCGCATAAGCTGGGCACCGCCGTCCGCAAAGCCTGCGCCGTGACCAGCATAGATACCTTCAGTGATGGAGATATCCGACGAGGCAGGCCGTCCCGTGGCGGTATTAATGGTGTACTGATTCGGAGGGGTGGTCGTGATGCTGCTGAAAAGCTCGTTTTCGTATATGGACCCGGTGGCTGTCAGCAGCCTCTGGGCACCCTTAAGCTCCACTGCATAGCTTATGATATTGTCGTAGATGGGCTCCTCTCCGGTCCTGCTCCTGTCCGTATAGCTTATGATACCGTTCTTAAGGTCGTAGATGTAGAGGCGGCCGTGGTAGGTGGTCTTTCCCCCGTCGTAGGAGCTGAAGGTGTTAGCCATGACCACGAAATTGCATTCGCCGGAGCTGGTAAAGGATGCAGCTCTGGCTCTCGGAGACCTGTAAAGAGAAGCCGGCGCCGCTATTGAAAAGCCCTCCGGGCTGCCCTGGTCGTAATATTTCACGGCCCCGTCCGGGTAAAAGAGCACTATACGGGCTCGGCTGTCCACTGCAAGACAGCTGGCCTTGCCATCCGGAGATGACGCGCTGCTTCCCCGAAGCTCCTGAAGGGTGACGCTCTCCTTGGCAGGGTCAAAAATGCCTCTGAAAAGCTCCTCTCCGCTTTCCTGCACGAAGTGGAGCCTGCCGCCGCTCATGGCAGCCCTTCTGTAGCCCGCCTGTATCTGGGCCGTATGGACTCTCTTAAAGCTGCCGTCGCTAAGGCTTATCTTATATATGCCGTCGCCCTTGATGCTGTAAATGCTGCCTTTTTGGACCGTGTTCGCCTTTCCCAGCTCCATATTTACGGTACCGAGAATGCTGCCCGTGGCCTTGTCTATAAGAAGAGTCCGTCCCTCGGACACGAGCCCCAGATAGAGGCCCTCAAAATCCTGGACGAAAAACGCATCCTTAAAGCTGTTACGGGTCTTAAAAACGCTCTCGCTTATGACCAGGCGCCACTTATCCGCCGTCTGCTGCAGCTTTTTCGAAGGATCCAGCTCCCTGCAGCTTAAGGTGAAGGGATAGGTCCTGGTGTAATAATTTATGTGACTTTCGGTGCTGTCCAGCTGCAGGGTGGAATCCATGCGGAAAAGATACCTTCCGTCGGTGACCGCCGAGCCGCTGTCATCCTGAAAATACCCATTCATACCGCCGTTGCAGCCCCAGAACCTGGAGGTGAGAAGCTTGTGGCTGTATTTGAGGGTTACGCCGCCCTCCTGCATATCCAGAAGCTCCATTTCCACAAGCTGGCCAAGGGACCTGACCGTGCCCTCGGAGGCATCAGACTTCGAGAGGTACTCCTCCTGCATTATTTTAGCGGAGATGCCTTCTTTTCTTAGGGCCGCCTCAAGGTCCGCTGCCGTCTGGGCGCTGGAGCCTCCCTTTTCTGACAGAAGAAGTATTTCGGCTGTTTTCGCCTTCCTGAGCTCCAGGCTCAGCACCGGCGCTATATTGTCCACGTGACTGGAGGCCACAGCCTCCGCGCTCTTGTAATCGGAAGGGCTTATAAACTCCGGCAGAGTCTCCTCGGTCCAAATATCGGTGACCACCAGCTTCACCCGGAAGGGTCCCACGCCTGTCTTATGGAAGGAGACCCTCTGGCCGCTGCCAAAAAGAAGATCTCTAAAGCCGGGGACTGAATTCATCGGTACAAAGCCCGCCCCAAGGTCTGCATACCAGCTTCGGCTAAGCTGGTCGCCATCTGTGCGGCTCCTGTCCTCCGGCTCTATAACGGCATGGTTCTTCCCTTCATCCCTGTAATAGCAGTCCTCGAGCCCTATGACGGCCTCCGGCGGCAGGTCCTTAAGGACCTTGAATTCAGCCTTCTGCTCCGCCCTGCGGCCTCTGGAATCCCTGGCAACCACTGTGTACTCGAACTGCCTGTCCTCCCCGAACTTGCTCAGAAAATCCAGCTCTGCCAACACGTAATACTGATCCGAGCCCGTATCCCTTATAGCTCTGGACTTGATGTTTTCAGTGACGACTCCCGGCTTTTCAGCTCCGCCGCCCAGAACCTTCTCCAGCTTTATGAGCTCCCCGCTGGCCTTGTCCCTTATTTCTATAGTGAGACTGGTTATTGGATATCTGGGGTTCTGTGCCGCAGCAACTGAAAGCACCTGCTTTCTGTTCTGCTTCTGACTGCCCCCAAGGCTGACCGTAAGGGCAGGGGTCGAAAGCACATTCACCCTTGCGGACGCTGTGCCCTTCCGCTCCCCAGCCTGCACGTTAAGCTTAAGGTCGTATCTGCCGGTGTTTGCAAAAGTGAGCTTATAGCTGACAGGATCCAGCTTGTCCCTGCTGACACCGCTGCCGCCGGTTACCCCAAGGCTTGCTGAAGCGAGGCTGTTTCTGTAGGCCCGCTGGGCAGAATAATATTCTCCGTCTATCTCAAAGCTTGAGCTGTCTGTTGCGATTATGCTGTGGCCCTCGTAGCAGGTATCGGGTGCCTGCAGCACCGCTGTAAGGCCTCCCACCTGAGGCTCGGGATCCACTATCCCGCCGCCTGTTGAGGGATCCTCCCCACCCGGATCAATGGCTCCGCCCGTCGATGGCTGCTCTATACCGCCGGGGCTTGATGGATCTTCTATACCTCCGCCGCTGGAGGGACCTTCGGGGCCACCGGGTCCTGAACCGGGACCTCCCGGTCCGCCGCCCGGATCCTCGCCATTGCCCACTGGGATCTCCTTTTCCACAAGCTCGTAGTAAGTAAATTTAACTCCCACCACATATCTGAAGTGATAACCCACTGCGCCTGCATTGGAAAAGGTGCCGTCACCCACCTGAAAGCCGTCACTTGGAAGGCTGTTCTCCCCGATAAGTATGGTGCCGCCGCTCGTAAGCCTGCCGCTGGCATCCTCTATCTGTGATGGGTGAATATACGGCACGCTGACCCGGCCGGGATCGTTCCTGCTGAAGGCTCCATAGCCCTCCGTGGCATTCCTGCCGTTTCCGAAGATCGAATAAAGATTATACCCATAGCTGGAATCTATGAGCCTTATGGAGCTGCTGAGACCGTCCACGAAATAGTCGAAAT
>JAEEPD010000225.1 GCA_016284575.1 Bacillota bacterium
CCGCTGCCTTCTCCGCCACGCCCGGCTTGCTGCCCAGGAAATAGACGGACCTGCCTTCCGCCGCGCAGATCTCCAGCGCTGCGCGGGCGAAGTCGATGCCGGCGAGGCGCTCTCCGATGGGGTCGCCCTTCAGCTTCGACGCGTAGACGAGGCCTATGCCGTCCGGGATGACGAGGTCTGCGCCTTCGATGACGCTTTTAAGCGCCGGCGTCTTGTCCGCTTTCTCCACGATCTCCGCATTCGGCGTGACGATGAGCGAGCAGCCGGGGCTGTCCAGCATGCCCCGGAACGCCTTCAGCGCCTGCGCCTTCGTTACTTTGTCCACCCGCACGCCCAGGATGCGGGTCTGAGAAAGATCTTCCATCTATCTGCCCAGCAGGTAATATGCAAAGCCTGCCGCCTGCGCTGCCTGCGCGTCCGCGAAGTTGCGCGTGTCGAAGAAATTCTTCGTGCGCACGGTCTTCGCCAGCGCTTCGAAATCGAGGGTCTTGAACTGCTTGTGGTTCACGCCGAGGATGACGAGATCGGACCCCGCCGCAGCCTCGAGCGGATCCGAAACGATCGCCGCGCCTGCCACGCTGCGGCCCTTGCCCGCCGCGTGCGGATCGCAGATAGCCACGTCCATGCCCTTGCCCTTCAGGATCTCCGCCAGCGTGATGATCGGGCTCTCCCGCATGTCGTCCACGTCCGGCTTGTACGTAACGCCAAGGATGCAGACCTTGGGCGAGGCCACCCCTTCGAGGATCTTCGCCGCCCGCGAAGCCGTGTGCGCCGGCATGGAGTCGTTCGTGTTGCGGCTGTCGCGGATGAGCGTCGCCAGGGAAGGCTCCTTCTCCACGATGAACCACGGATCGACCGCGATGCAGTGGCCGCCCACGCCGGGGCCCGGCTGATGGATGTTCACGCGCGGGTGCTTGTTGCAGATCTCGATCAGCTCCCAGACATTGATGTCCTCTGCCTCGCAGATCTTGGCAAGCTCGTTGGCGAAGGCTATGTTCACGTCTCTGAAAGTGTTCTCTGAAAGCTTGCAGAGCTCTGCGGTGCGGGCGTTGGTCTTGTAGATCTCGCCCTTCACGAAGCTCTTGTACAGGGCTACGATGCGGTCAGCGCTTTCTTCGTCTATGCCGCCGGCGACCCTGTGGTTGTTGACCAGCTCGTAGAGGATGTTTCCAGGTATGACTCTTTCGGGAGAATGGCCGAGGCCGAAGTCCCTGCCTGCCTTAAGCCCTGTGGCCTCCAGTATGGGCAGCATAAGGCTGTCCACTGTGCCCACGGGAGAGGTGGATTCCAGCACCACCAGGTCCCCCTTCTTCAGGACCGTGGCCACGTCCTCAGTGGCGCTCTTTACGAAGCGCATGTCGGAGCTCTTGTCGGGCATTATGGGTGTGGGGACCGCGATTATGAAGGCATCCGCAGGCTCTATCTGAGTGGTCGCCCTCAGATGGCCGCTGGCAACCACATTCTTTATGAACTCAGCCAGGCCCTTTTCCTCGATGAGTATCTCGCCCCTGTTAAGAGCGTCGACTATGGCCTGCTTCTTGTCCACGCCCACCACCTCAAGGCCTGCATTGGCAAACATGGCAGAGGTGGGAAGTCCGATATAGCCAAGACCGATAACACAAACTTTCATCAGTTCTGTTCCTTTCTTTCAGCAAAGTAGCCCAGATAGATCATGGCGGCCGCAAGGCCCCAGAAATAGGTCATCATATAGGGCTCCTCAAATATGTTTTCGTAGAAGCAGTGGGTAAGCACTGCGATCAGGCCGCAGAAAACGCCTATGCATATGAGCTTGTCGTTGCCCGCGTTCCTGAGCAGCGGATCCTTTGTACGGTCCGGGATATATCCCAGCCCCGCCCTGTTGGGGGTCCTAAGGCCGCTGATTATAAGCACTATCAGAAGAAGCGCGAAGAAGAAGATGCCTATATAGCCCATCTCTACCATGGTCTTCAGATAGTAGTTGTCCATGTAAAAGTATTTGAAATAGCTGGTCTGCTCCAGCACCTGATTGTTCATGGCCACGGCTCCGCCGAAGCGTCCCAGGCCGAAGCCCGTCCACTTGTTCATGGGAGTAAGGAGCCTGAGACCCGCGTTCCAGCGCATCACCCTTCCTGCTGCCGCGGATCGCTCCGCGTAGTCGCTGGTGAAGAGATAGGTTATGCGGTTGGTGACCGAAGGAAATACCACGAACAGCGCCGCGACTCCTGCGGTCATAAGGCCTATGAGCCTCTTGTCCACGAAGAAGGCGAAGATGACAACCGCCGCTGCCAGTCCCAGCCAGGAGGCCTTTGAGAAGGTGAAAAGATCGCAGAGGCACACCAGCCCGGTAAGGCAGAGTGCCGCGAACTTATGCCAGGGCTTTTCAAGGTAATATATAAGTGACGCAAACAGGGGCGCGCCGAGTATCAGAAGAGAGCCGAACACATTGGGGCTTCCCGTTATGGAGAAGACCCTGGTGCGCACGCCCACCTCCGTGGCGCTTATCCAGCCCGCAGGCACCGGCACCGCGATTATGTACTGATATATGCCGTGCAGGGTCAGAAGAAAGACCACCGCGGCAAAGGAATATATCAGGAACAGAGCGTCCTTTCGGCTGTCCAGAAGGCGGATGATGAAGAAGAACCACACCATGTATTCCACCTGGGCCCGCAGTCCGGCCACAGCTATGTAGGGGTAAGGCATGGTGATGACCATAAGAAGCAGCCCCACCGCCATGAAGAGCAGTATGGCCACCTCCACAGAGCTGGCTCTTTTGAAGGCTCCCCTGTCCTCTCCGGTGCAGGCTCTGAAGATCACATAAGCCGCGGTGAAGAATATCAGAAGTTCCTCCCAGTAGCTGGCCAGACCCAGGCTGAGCATATCTCTGAGTATGTACTCTATGGGAAGATAGAGGGCGAAGATTATGAATATCGCCTTCTTGATATTGAATTTACTTAACAGTTTATACAGTAAACTTCCCTTTACTGCAGGGCGTGTCCAGTCGAAGAAGCGCTGAAGGAGGGCCAGAAAGCGCGCATACATGGACTTACCCGCAGGATCGTCCATCTGCCAGTAGCCGTCCCAGACACGTCTGATGAAGGAGGTCTCCCAGGAATCCTGAAAGGCCTTTATAACGCGCGCCAAAATACTGGAGGGCCATATCCTCCAGATATACCGTCCCAGAGCCATGAAAAGCTTGCAGAATATGCTGTTTTGCAATACCGAGAGCATCGTTTTTCAGCCTCTTTCCGCTTCTTTAAGCTATCTGGTGTGGATGTCGTGAGCCTCTTCGGGAATGGTACCGGTGTACTCCGGACCTATCTCCACGTAGCGGATGATGCCGCTCATCTCGGTGGTCTGAGTCTTTACGATAAAGGAACGTCCCGCCCTTGCCTCCTGATTGGCGATCTGGGGAGTTGCGGTATCGGGAGCCACCTCGGATTTGATAAGATAGACCACGTTCTCCCTTAAAGGATCGGGCAGATATACGGTCTGGCCGTCATCGGTGAAGGCGGCGGGGAGGAATTCCTCCATCCACCAGGCCTCTATGGTGGCATTCTGATAGAGATTGCCCGCTATAAGCTGGCTTCCGATTGGGTTCTGCCTCTGGATCTCCTCGTAGTAGCGGGGATTTGCGCCCACGACCTCGACCTCCATCCAGATGGTCTCCTTGCTGGCAACTACCTCAGTCACCCTGTCCTGCAGCAGGCTCTTGCCCACCACGGCGATGACCGCGATTATGATCAGAAGCACCAGAAGGTCCACCAGATTGATGACTCCGAAGAGCTTGCCCTTTTCGTTTACGATCTTCATAATCTATTACCCTTTCTGCCATCCCAGGATGCTGCGCATGGCCTTGACCCGCTCATCCCAGGAGCATTCCTTTGCTTTTTCTATGCGCAGAGCCCTTCTGGGGCTGTCCTTTGGCTCCGCCAGAGCCTCTCTGCACTTTTCTATGAAATCCTCAGCGTTTTCCGCAATGTATATGCAGTCCTGATAGTCCCTCACCTGATAGGGCACCGGGGTGCTCACCACAGGCTTTCCCGTGGCCAGATATTCGTAGAACTTAAGGGGACTCACATCCTTTGAGAGCTCGTTGTCCGCGAACACATTGAGGCACACATCGAAGTCCTTTATGCGCTCCGGAAGCTCAGGCTGGGGCAGCAGGCCCACGTATTCCACGTTGGGGAAGCTGTCCATCCAGCTCAGGTCCACTCCCGGGAGGCTCCTGCCTATAAAGCTGAGCTTCCCTTCAGGCCACTGAGCGGCAACTCGTTTAAGTATATCATAATCTATGCATTCCTGCAGCATACCAACGAAGCCAAAATGGGGAGATTTTAATTTTTCTTCCGGGCTTTTTTCCTGCTCCCCTGTCATGGTCTGGACCTTTGAGAAGAGCTCGTAGGCTGCGCCGTTGGGCAGAAGATGGGTGTTCTCATTGAAAGCCTTTAGCCTGTCGTAAAGGCCCTGAGCCGTGGCGAATACGCAGCCGCAGCTCCTTGCCAGGTCCTCTTCCATGCCGTCAACCACCGCGGGATCTATGAGACCTGGATAAGCTGAATGCCTGTCCACGCAGTCGTAGACCGTGCGCTTCCAAAGGGACGAGGGAGCTATGCCCAGCTCCTTCGCAAGAGGCGCTACCACATCCGCGGCACTTGGCGAATATACCCAGAGGGTGAAGCCTTCGGCATCGAAGCCGTTGGCCTTTACGATCTTCGCAAGGTATTTTGCGATCTTTTTCTGGTTTATCTCGTTTATGTCCCTTCTCTTGTTGTAGAAAGGCAGCACCGGAGGACTGGCGTAGAGCTTGATGTGCTCCATGGGGCTTGTGGGAGCCTCCTTATACGCCTTAAGCCTGGCCTTTACAGCGGGGCTCCTGTCCTTTAAAGGCGCAATATAGGTGATGGGAGGATCCACGTAGATGACTCTGCAGCCCTCCATGCGGTTCATCACGTTCTGCTTTCTGGTGGGGAAAGGATGATAATTTGAAGTTGAAAGACAAAGTATATCCATTTTTTCCGGGTAAACGGGTCCTGCAGACAGGGTTCCCTAAACTTCAGTTAACTTTATATTCAGCGGCCCAGCAGCCTTGCTGCAGCCTTTGAATTTTCCTTTTCGAGCGTTCTGAGGCGCTGTCCCAGCTGGGGCCCCAGCTCCGCCTCCCTCGCCATGATGTTGTCTATCTGGGCTCTGAGACTTTCAGCGTTCAGATCCGCCAGCTTTATCAAGGCGTCGGAGCCTATGTCATGGATGAAGCTGTCCACCTTCACATCGTAGGATATGCCTATGACGGGGGTGCTTCCCGCAGTGGCAAAGATAAGGGAGTGGAGCCTCATGCCGCATACCAGCCTCATGCGGCTGAGCATGCCCATGGTCTGGTCCACAGTTCTTGGCCTTTCGCACACATGACAGGGAATGTCCAGCATGGAGGCTATCTCCCGGCCTATGGCGGTGTCCTTTGGATATTCTATGGGCAGGAACACAGGAGTCAGGCCGTATTTTTCGTATGCATAGCGGGCACCCTCAGCCACAGCCCTCTTGTCCTTGAACTCGGGCCATTCCCTGAGGCAGAAGCCTATGTAGTTGCCCCTGGGATCTATACCCTCCTCCTCGAAGGCATTGTCTATGGCCAGGCTGCTTATGCTGCCAAGGCTCACCGTGGGATCCGCCGCCTGTATTATCTCAGGGGTCCTTACTCCCAGCTCCTCCAGAAGCTTAAGGGAGCCGCTGTCCCTTAAGGTGATTATATCAGCGGTGCTGTCCAGCACCCTTCCCGCTATCTTTTTGTCCACGCCCTTGATTATGGGGCCTATTCCGCAGCCGTACATTATGACCTTGCTGCCCAGGGCCTTGGCCGCCTGCAGGGTGAACAGGTAGAAGTAAAGGGACCTGGATGAGGTTATGTCCTGTATGAGGCTGCCGCCGCCGTTTACGAAGAGCGCAGACTTTCTCAGGGCTCTGAAAAAGCTGAAGATGTTGAAGATGTAGAAGCTTCCCACGCCCTCCTTTTTCCTGGTGGTCATGGGCCTTCTTGACATTACCCAGAAGGGCATATCGGGGTCAAGGGCGCGAAGCTCTGTCAGTATAGCCTTAAGGATGGCTTCATCGCCAGCGTTGCCCTTGCCGTAGGCTCCGCAGAGCACCGCTCCGTTCCGCTCGCCCTTCCTTGCCATGCGCCTTACAACGGCCTCGTATATGGCCTGCTGGTCCTGCTTCATTCTCTCAAGCGAGAACTCAGTGCTGGCCTTTTTGTAGAGGTTTTCCGCCAGCTGGGAGCGAAGCTCAGGGTCCGAGGCAAGCCTGAGTATATATTTCGCGAAGCTCTCCGCATCCCCCGGTTCGAACAGGTAGCCCGTCTCCCCCTGGAGTATCAGACTGGGGATGCCTCCCACATTGCTTGCCACCGCCGGACAGTGCTCGTAAGCGCCCTCCAGCAGCGAATAGGGAAAGGTCTCGGAAAGCGACGAGAGCACGTTTATGTCTATGCGCCTGAAATAGGCCTTGGCGTCGGATATCCAGCCCTCAAAGCGGACCACATCCGAAAGCCCCAGCTCATCAGCCAGAGCCTTCAGCGCCTGTTCGTCCTCGCCTATGCCTGCTATGGAGAGCCTGAGGCGGGGATCCTGCTTATATGCTATATCGAAGGCCCTGATCACGGTCCCGTTATCCTTCACCGGGTTGAGCCTTGCGGCAATGCCTATCCATATCTCCTTCTGGTCAGGATCTATGGTCCTGGGGCTGGGGTCAGCCTTGGAGAAATCCATGCCATTGAAGATGGTGAATATCCTCTGGGGGTCGAAATGACGCTCTATCAGAGTCTCCTTCATGCGATTCGCCACCGCCACGTGGAAGTCCATGCAGCGCAGGGCGAAGGCGTTTATGAGACCATAGGTGTATTCTCTTACAGGGGCTCCCATGTAGTCCAGCCGGGGATCCGAATGGACTGTGGTAATGACCGGTATGTGCCTTAGCGCCTTGACCATGACGCCCAGCATGTTGGCCTTGGAGCCATGGCAGTGGATGAGCTGGGGCTTGTACTCGTCCGCCTGCTGCAGCGCAAAACGGAAGGCTGCCTTCATTCCCTCCTTCGCCTCTATGTCCGCCACGTCGATGCCCATCTCTCGGCCCTCGCGGGACAGGACCTCACGCCTGAAGCTGACCAGCCTCAGCTCGTTGTCCTTCGAAAGCTCCTTCGCCAGTGACAGTATATGTGTTTTTCCCCCGCCGATGTCTCCGCCGGCGGCAAAAATCATTATACGCAAGAAATTGCCCCTCTGATTATTTCAAGCTATACAGCAGCGGGTCCGCCCTCTACTGCTTCAGCTCGTAATCTCCCTTGACCATAACATAGCAGAGTCCGCTGCACTGTATGCCGCGGCCGTCGTCTCTGGGTATTACAAGGTAGTGGTTTTTAGCGATCTGTGTACCGTCCTTGAGGTCTGCTCCGGCGGTAAGGTCTGAAACGCCGCCGTTTTTACTTGCAACAGCAGTGGCGCTGCCGGCTCTGAGGACCATCTCGGTGCCCTCCTTGCCCACAAGCAGGCCGCCATTGGGTACCTCGACCACCACAAAGCCTGCCGCAGCAGTCTGAGCCGGCTGGCCGGAACCGCCCTGAGAACCCTCCTGAGAGCCGCTCTTTAAGGCCTCCAGATCCTTTCTTATGCTGTCAAGGTCGCTTCTTAAGGCCTCGTTTTCAGCCTTCAGGTCAGACAGCTCCTTTTCAAGGGCGTCGGTCTGAGCCTTTACATAGCTCTGGGTCACCACAGGATCCAGGGAGCTTCCGGGGCCTGATTCCGCGCCGGAAACGCTGCTGAGCATGCCAAGAAGGCCCACTATGCAGAGGCAGATGATAAGCCAGTTGAGTACTTTTTTCATGTTATATCTCCAGGTCTGTAATAACTTGAGTCTTGAATAAGTTATTATACATTCGCAGATATAGTACTGTCAATTTAAGTTGACTGCTATATTTAGTCTTTTTCTGCGTGGAAAACCTCCTGTTCACTTTTGTCCCGCTTTAGTGTAATATAGTCTTAAGAAACCCTGTCACTTACGATTTTTCAGGAGGAAAATATGGCTGACAAGAAAGAAATCATCATCAAAGCAGCGGAAAAATACCGCGATATGACCTTCGCGGCGGAAAAGTTCATCTGGGAGCACCCTGAAACAGGCTACACCGAATGGACCGCCAACGAATATCTGATAAAGGAGTTTGAAGCCCTGGGCTACAAGCTGGTAAGGGCCGATCAGGACCCGAAATTCGGCAAGATCCCCGGCTTCTATACCGACATAGACACAGGAAAGCCCGGCCCCATGCTCTGCATCATGGGCGAGCTGGACGCCCTGGACATCGCTAACCATCCCCAGTCTGTCAACGGCATGTGCCACAGCTGCGGCCACTGCTGCCAGGCAGCCACCATGCTGGGAATAGCAGCCGCCCTC
>JAEEPD010000226.1 GCA_016284575.1 Bacillota bacterium
TCCACAATAAGGGGTGCTGCCAGCTCCGGCCGCTCCTCCATCTCACCAAGAGGCAGCACATATTCAAAGCTGTTGACAGATTCCTCGCCAAAGCTCCCGGGCTCCGCATTAAGAGCCTGACGGAAGCTGTCCAGCTGGGCAGCGGTCTCAAATCTCAGTCTATACTTCATCTCCGCCGCTCCTTTCCCGGGCTGTGCCGTTATTATCTGCAGCACGTCCGCCCTGCTCTTCGCCGTTTCCTGCAGCACGTCCGCTGCGTTCCTTATCCAGAAGCTCCAATGCCTGGCGCCTCAGGGCATTCAGAGCCGACGCAGGAAGCATCAGCCCATCGTCTGCCTCGAAGCTGAAATTCAGCAGCCTGTAGGCAGTGCCGCCGGTCTTCTCCAGGCTCTTTCTTGCATATTCCTCCGTAATGGGCAGGCTCCTGGCCTCCTGGGCCTCCTCGCCCTCGGCGCTCACCCAGTGCTCGCCGTCACTCACAATAAGGCGGGACGCCTGGCCCCTGGGTACAGAAAGCATCATATCCACGGGCACGTTCTGCAGCTCCTTCGCGTAAAGCTGCCGGAGGGACTTGAACACGTCCTCCGTTGCCGCGGTCACATCGTCCTTGGTGCGGTAGCCAAACATATCCGGCCCGATCCTGCCGGTCAGATAACCGTCGGTGAAGCCGCTTCTGGAGAACACAGCCCTCAGCGTATCCATGTCATAGGGCTCTCCGTCCCTGGCCTTCCTGCAGGCTGTGACCGCCGCTGCCACGTACTCGGCGCGCTTCATGCGGCCCTCGATCTTAAGCGACGTCACTCCGGCTTCCGCCAGCTCCTGAATATGGGGCATATACGAAAGATCCTTAAGGCTCAGGGCGTGGTCCTCCCGGCCGCCAGGCTCCAGTCCGCCCTTTCCGCTCCGGCCGCCAAGCTCCAGGCTTGTCCTTCCGTTCCTTCCTGCACCTGCATTTCCGGACCTTCCGCCCCTCAGCTGCTCCGCAGACGGCAGCCTCCACTCCAGCCTGCAGGGCTGGGCGCAGAGACCCCGGTTTCCGCTCCTTCCGCCTATCATAGCAGACATGTAGCAGGCCCCGGACACGCTCATGCAGTGGGCCCCGTGGACAAAGGTCTCCACCTCCGCCCCGGTCTCGCGGATCACCTGCCGGATCTCCTCAAGGCTAAGCTCCCTGGCCAGGACCACCCGGTCGAAGCCGTAGTCCTGCAGCAGCCTCACCCCCGCAGCGTTGTAACAAACCATCTGGGTTGACGCGCAGCGCTTGACCTTTGGCCAGCGCTCCTTTTCGTAGGCCGCCACCGCCAGGTCCTGGATTATAAAGGCATCAGCTCCCGCCTCCGCCGCGGTATCGATGGTCTTTTTCACCGCCGCCAGCTCGCTGTCCATCACCAGAGTATTTATGGTGACGAACACCTTAACGCCGTGGATGTGGCAGTAGGCGATGCTGTCCGCCAGGCCTTCTCCTGCGAAATTGTCAGCATTGCGCCTGGCATTGAAATCCTGCAGGCCGAAATAGACTGCATCCGCGCCGCATCTTACCGCCGCCAGCAGCTGCTCCGAGCCCCCCACAGGAGCCAAAATTTCAGGTTTATTAATCTTCACATTCATGATAAAATAACAATTCGAAACAAATCGTGTGACAACGGGGACGGTTCTGTTTGTCACGTTTTTGTCGGCGGAGACAGTTCCGTCTGCAGCTTTTATGAAAATGTGCCATTTAGAACCGTCCCCAATGTCACATTCAGCCTATTCAAGATATTATACCACAAGAGGACAGATATGAAAAAGCTCAAAGATATAGAACTTCTGGCGCCCGCAGGAGACATGGAGGGCATAGAGACCGCCCTTAAATACGGCGCCGACGCCATCTACTGCGGTGGGCCCTTTATGCAGCTTCGCGCAGCAAAGGCTGCCTTCAGCGAGGAAAACCTGGCCATCGCCTCCGAAAAGATCCATGCCCTGGGCAAAAAGCTCTACGTCACCGTAAACTGCTTCGCCTGGAGCGAAGAAATACCCATCCTTGGCGACTACGCAAAGCGCCTGAAGGACATAGGTGTGGACGCCATAATCGTCTCCGACATAGGCGCCATCTCCGAGATAAAAGAAAAATGCCCGGAGATGGAGATCCACGTCTCAACCCAGGCAAACTGCATGAACTACAAGGCCGCAGAGGTCTACTGGAACATGGGTGCAAGCCGTGTGGTACTGGCAAGGGAGCTCTCCATAGAGCGCATAGCCGAGATCCGGGACCGCGCCCCCAAGGGCCTTCAGCTTGAAGCCTTCATCCACGGCGCCATGTGCATGAGCTTCTCCGGCCGCTGCCTCATCTCCGCCTTCACCACAGGCCGCAGCGGAAACCGCGGCGAATGCGCCCAGTCCTGCCGCTGGAACTACTATCTGATGGAGGAAAAGCGCCCCGGCGAATACTTCCCCATAGAGGAAAGCGAGCGCGGCACCGCCATCCTGAGCTCCAAGGAGCTCTGCGCAGCACCCTTCCTGGAAAGACTGGCCGAGGCCGGTGTGGTATCCTTTAAAATCGAAGGCCGCATGCGCACCCCCTACTCCATCGGCAGCACCGTGAACGCCTACAGGATGCTCATGGACGGCAGCTGCAGCCTGGAGCAGGCCATGAAGGAGCTTGGCACCAGCTCCCACCGCCCCTACAGCAGTGGCTTTTATCTGGGTGATCCAAACGCCCTCATCCCCGACACCGGCGGCTATATCCGCGACTGGCAGTTTATAGCCACGGCCATCGAGCCCTCCGGGGGCGGAAAGCTGAAAATACAGACCCGCAACGCCTTCAATGTAGGCGAAGAGCTGGAAGCCGTAATGCCCGGAAAGCCCGGCCAGCCCTTCACAGTAAAAGCCATAACCACCGAAGAAGGCGAAAGCTTAAACCGCAGCGCCTCCCCCATGGTGATACTCACCATCGAAGGAGCACCGGACGGCATTCAGCCCGGAGACCTGCTCCGCAAGGATGTCACAGCATAAGCGGGCAAAGCCCAAAACCGCGGCGCAGAGCATACAAGCCCTGTATACAGCAAACTCAGGCCGCTATAAAAGCACATAAAAAGGACCCCGTTCATGTGTCCTTTTTATGTATCCTTTTAATATTTCAGGGGTCCTTGTATTATTTCAGGGGTCCCTCTTTTACGCAAATTCTGTTTAGCCCACGCCCTGGCCTTTTTCGAAGACCATGGTCATATATAAGGGATCAGCGCCGGGCGCATCCGCCTGCCACTCGAACCAGGTAACGATAAGGAATCCGGTTTCAGGATCTATGCTTGCATTGAATCGCTCCAGCCCATCATCGGTAAAGAACTCAACGGTCCAGTTGGGATCCTCGTCCAGCCCCAAACCATCAGCCTGATGATAAGGCATCTCTGTGAGCAGATAGGAGCCTCTGGGATCCGCCGGGTTGCCGTAATTGAAGTAGACCTTGCCCTCTCCCACTTTTCCAATGAACGTCAAGCCTGCATCTGCGCCGAAAACATCCTTGGGCATAAAATTGCCGCCCTGGTCCTCGAGCATCAGCAGATCCCAGTTGCCCTCAAGATAATCCATGCCGTATTTGGGCTCAAAGCCCATAACTATCTT
>JAEEPD010000227.1 GCA_016284575.1 Bacillota bacterium
GATGGTGATCAGCATCTCCAGCCGGATCGGAGCCACCTTCAGTTCCTTTTTATCCATTTTCAAACTCCTCCATAAGCGCTAATCCCAGTTGAAATAGATGACCTCCGCGTCCTCTGCGGAGAAAATGCGGCGCATGGCGGTCTTTTCTCTGCCATGCTTTGCCACCAGAGCCCTGAAGCCCAGAAGCTGGATGGCTATGAGAGGTGTCATGGCTACAAGGGCTACCATGCCAAAGGCATTTTCCATAATGCCCTCCACGCCTCTTACGCTTACGCAAAAGCCTATCACCATGGGAAGCACAAAGCTTGAGGTGAGCGGACCGCTGGCAACGCCGCCGGAGTCGAAGGCAATTGCTGTGTAAAGCCCGGGCACGAAGAGTGAAAGGGCAAGCGATATGATATAGCCGGGGATCAGATAGTACAGCACCGAAAAGCCGCTCATCACCCGGACCACAGACAGGGCTACAGACAGGCCGACGCCAACTGCAAGAGCTATCATCATCTGCCGTTTGCTGACATTTCCGTCGGTGACGTCCTCCACCTGGCGGTTCAGAACGTGGATGGCAGGCTCCGCCAGCACCGTGGTCATGCCGAGGATGAAGGCGAATATGACAGGAATGCTGCCGCCTGCCTGCCCCAGCTCCTGTCCCACATGAAAGCCCACCGGCATGTATCCCACTGATACGGCAGTCAGGAAGATCACCAGGCCTGTCAGTGTATAGACAAGGCCAACGAAGATCTGTATAAGCCTCTGCCTGCTTATCTTCAGCACGCTCAGCTGAAGTATCATGAAAAAGAATATTATCAGAGCCAGGGCAAGTGCCACCTCGCCGGATATCGTGATCACCACGTTCAGAAGCGGTCGCCCAAAGGAGCTTACCATGGAATAATCCGGAAGCTCATAAACAACGCTGCCGCTGGAGAAAAGGGGGAGTATCAGCATGGCAAGCACCGGTCCCACGGAGCAGAGGGCAACCAGTCCAAAGCTGTTTTCCTGTGCCTTCTTTCCCCCGATGCTTCTTGCTATCCCCACGCCCAGGGCCATGATAAAGGGCACCGTTATGGGGCCGGTGGTGACGCCTCCTGAGTCGAAGGCCAGGGGAAGGAAGGGCTGCTTCTCCCTTTCATAGAGAAGCGACACCATGGTGAAGATCATAAGATAAAACAGCAGGAGCAGAGATGACTGATCCTTCTGGTAAACTATCTTGATAACTCCGAGGAGCAGAAAGAGCCCCACGCCCAACCCGATGGTCACGATCAGGACTCTGCTGTTTATCACTCCGCTGACCTGCCCGGCAAGCACGGACAGATCCGGCTCCGCTATGGTGATAAACACACCCATAAGAAATGATACAAGTAAAAGGACCAGGATCTTTTTCGATTTTGAAAGGCCTGTTCCTATGTGTTCACCCATTGGCGTCATCGCCATGTCAGCCCCGAGGTTGAACATCGCGATGCCAAGGATAAGAAAAATCGTGGAGATAATAAATACGCAAAGCTCCCTTGCCGTAAGAGACACGAAGGGTGTAGCGCAGCTCAGCAGTATGAGCAGCGCCACGGGGACAACAGAAAGGGCAGATTCCCTTAATTTGTCCAGCAAAGCGGTGCTGACAGTTTTTTTGATCATGTTCATCTTCAAATTGATCCAGTTCTGTGATTTCGGTCGGAAGAGTTTCTTATTTAAACGTTTCACAACGCAAACAGGACCTATGCTGCGGCATAGGACGGTTCAGAGTTGAAGATGGTTATTTTTTACCGTCTTTTTTGTGAACGCAGGAGATTATCGCATGTCTGTCCACAGACGATGAGCAGACAAGCCCAAAGGCTAAGAGGATCACCAGCATCCCCAGCCTCAGGCTCTGCGGGATCTCCAGTAGAATATACCGGGTGCGCAGCTTGGGCGCTATCCGGGCAAGAACAGATGAGTGAAACTTCCTGGAGGATATCTCCTCTACATTTCCTGCGGTTGCAAGGGATATGGATCTTGCTAAAATAAAGCTCCTTCCCTCGGTCGGGGATTGGAGCATTCCATGGGTCGTGTCGGGCGCTGAAAGGAAAAAGCAGAGGAAAATGATCAAGGCAATTGCGATAGCTGCTGATGTTTTATACTTTTTCACAAAGCTGCCCAGTATCATTTCTTCTCCCTGCAGGTAATAACTTATGCTTATAATAATATGCCGGGAGCGTTTATGTCAACCGCTTCCGGGCATTCTGAAGCTCCTTTTGAAACAGCAAAAAATAACTAAAACTGATATAATCAGCCGTATTTTGTGGTATACTACTTAATTAACAAACGCATCTTATGTCCTGTAGAGGCTTTGTATTGTCGCAGCAGGACATAAACCTTTCATATAAAGCATGAAAACTGGAGATGACTATGAAAAAACATCTGCTATCCGGCAATGAAGCAATTGCCAGAGGTGCTTACGAGGCCGGCGTAAAGGTGGCTTCCGCCTATCCCGGCACGCCAAGCACCGAAATACTCGAAAATCTTCCGCAGTACAAGGCGGACCTTTACAGCGAGTGGGCTCCCAATGAAAAGGTGGCGACCGAGGTGGCCTACGGTGCTTCCCTTGCAGGCCTTCGCAGCCTCTGCGCCATGAAGCACGTTGGTCTTAACGTGGCTGCAGACCCCGTATTCACAGCCGCATATAACGGCGTCAACGGCGGCTTTGTCATCGTCACCGCAGACGACCCCTCCATGCACAGCTCCCAGAACGAGCAGGACAACCGCTACTACGCAAAGTCTGCCAAGCTGCCCATGCTGGAGCCCTCGGATTCTCAGGAATGCCTGGACTTCATGAAGGCTGCCTACGACATTTCCGAGAGATTCGATATGCCCGTGCTCTTCAGGACCACCACCCGCGTGGCCCACAGCAAGAGCCTTGTGGAGTTCGGTGAAAGGACCGAGCATCCCGCTCCCGCCTACGTCCGCAACCCCAGGAAGAACATAGCGTCTCCTGCCAATGCCATGCTGAATCACCCCAAGCTGGAGGCTAATTTCGAGGAGCTGAGAAAGTACGCCAACGAATGCCCCCTCAATAAGGTGGAGATGAAGGGCACAAAGATCGGTGTCATCAGCGCTTCCATCGCATATGAATACGCAAAGGACGCCTTCCCCGAGGATACCAGCTTCCTGAAGCTTGGAATGACCAATCCTCTGCCCATGGATCTTATCCGCGATTTCGCATCAAAGGTCGAAAAGCTCTATGTTATAGAGGAGCTTGAGCCCTTCATGGAGGAGCAGATCAAGGCTGCGGGCATCGCCTGCGAGGGCAAGAAATTTACAGGCCTCTGCTACGAGCTGAATCCCCAGCTCATCAAAGAAAGGGTCTTTGGCGAGAAGGCCGAGACCGTGGACGTGGGCGTAAAGGCTGTCTCCAGACCTCCCGCGCTCTGCCCGGGCTGCCCCCACAGAGGCTTCTTCTACACCATGAGCAAGCACAAGGATTATGTGGTGGCGGGCGACATCGGCTGCTACACCCTGGGCGGCTCCGCGCCCCTTTCCGCGGTGGATTCCGTGGTCTGCATGGGCGGCGGCTTCTCCATCGCCATGGGCTTTGCAAAGGCCTTTGAGCTCTCCGGCCAGACCGACAAGAAGGTCTTCGGCGTGGTGGGCGACTCCACCTTCTTCCACAGCGGCATGACCGGCGCCGCAGAGATCTCCTACAACAAGGGCAATCTCATCCCTGTGGTGCTGGACAACTCCATCACCGGCATGACCGGCCATCAGGACAACCCCGGCTCGGGCTACACCCTTCAGGGCGAGATTGCGGAGCGCATCAGGATCGAGGATGTGCTGGCTGCATATGGCTTTAAGAATATCATCATCGTGGATCCCCAGGATCTGAAGGCCATGGAAAAGGCTGTCCAGGATGCTCTGGCCTCCGAGGAAAAGGCTGCCATCATCTGCCGCAGGCCCTGCGTTCTTATAAAGCGCATCAAGCATAATTTCGGCACCTGCGTGGTGGATACCGACAAATGCGTTGGCTGCAAGATGTGCCTTAAGGTGGGCTGCCCGGCAGTCACCGTTGAAAACGGCAAGGCTCACATTGATGCATCTCAGTGCGTAGGCTGCACGGTCTGCGCTCAGGTCTGCCCGATGGGCGCCATTTCCAGAAAGGAGTAAGCGAACATGTCTAATAACAGATCCGCACTTTTGGTAGGTGTAGGCGGACAGGGCGCTATCCTGACCGCAAAGGTACTGGTTAACGGTCTTATGAAGGCCGGCTATGATGTAAAGATGAGCGAGGTCCACGGCATGAGCCAGAGGGGCGGCAGCGTTTCCACCCAGGTCCACTGGGGCGACAAGGTCAATTCTCCCGTCATCGGCAAGGGCGCCGCGGATATCATCGTTTCTTTCGAGAAGATGGAGGCGGTGCGCTATGCGGACTTCCTCAAACCCGGCGGCATCGTTGTCGTTAACGATTACGAAATGGCGAGCTCCTCCATAGCTGCAGGCCTTGCCACATATCCCGAGGGCTGCCTGGAGGCGCTTCAGAGCCATTTCGAGACCCACGCAGTAAAGGCGGCGGAGATCGCCGAGGGACTGGGCACCTCAAGATGCATGAACATCGTGCTCTTCGGCGCCATGGTGAAGGCTCTCGGCATGGAGGATATCTGCGACTGGGAGGAGGTCATAAAGGAGACCGTTCCCCCGAAGTTCATCGAGCTGAACGTTAACGCCTACAGAGCAGGCTACGCTGCAGTCGAGAAGTAAACGCTGCAGCTTTCCCGGACTGAAAGGAGCAAACTGATGAAAAAAAAGCAGGCATGGATCATTATCATGGTGGTCCTTGCCTGTTTTTGCATGGGCTATGTGGACGCGGCGCTGCGGCCGGGTTATGTGCTCAAGTCTGTGATCAAGCTGGCGCTTTTTCTCGGGCTTCCGCTGATCTATTCCGGGATCGACAGGGACTTTCGGGCGCGAAGCCTCTTTCGTGCTGACAAGCGGGGCCTTCTGACAGCTATTGCTTTGGGAGCTGGTGTCTACCTGCTCATACTCGGAGCCTATTTTGCGCTTCGCAGCTTCTTCGATTTTTCGGCTCTTACCACAGCGCTGACAGCCCAGACCGGGGTCGCAAAGGACAATTTCCTCTGGGTCTCCCTTTATATTTCCTTCGTGAATTCGCTGCTGGAGGAGTTCTTCTTCCGGGGCTTTGCTTTTCTTACCTTGAAGCGGGTGGTGATGCAGGGTGCAGGACGCAGCGTCTCAAAGCTGCCGGAAGATAAGGCTCCCGCAGCTGCCGTCTCCGGCATCCGCTCAGTCCGCGGCATCGCCTATGCTTTCAGCGCCTTCGCCTTTGCTGCTTATCACATCGCCATGATGCTGGGCTGGTTCGCCCCGGCGGTCACCGTACTGGCTCTCATCGGCCTCTTTGCAGGCGGCCTCATCTTCGACCGCTTCGATGAGCCCGGCAGCAGCATCTGGCTCTCCTGGCTGGTCCACATGTTCGCCAACTTTGCCATCAATACAGTTGGCTTCATACTTTTCGCCGCATAAGCGTATCCGTTTATCGCTTTTGGTTTTTCCGTGCAGGATCTTCAGCTATTCAGGCGTGGGTTTATATTCGTTTTCCCTCCATTTCATATTCGCTGTAGTACGTATGGAGTATAGATGATCAATGCCAGCCTTGCGTCTGACGCAAGGTGTTTTTGTTTTACACATTTCAGTTATTTTGTACCTGGGATTTATCCTGAAACAAAAAGTCAAGAGTTTTTTAGTAAGTTCTCGAAAAAAGTGCTGATTTTATGCAGGTTTCCGGTTTTCGGCCTTCGGTTTAAAATTGATTTGGCAGTTAGGTCAGCGTCAAATATGATTCAAATCATTATATGCTATGTGTACGAAAAGGGCTTTCGGACATAGCCGAAAGCCCCTCTGAACCAATATGGCTCAATTCCTATACTCACTCTGATATTATACCGGCTCAACTTCACATAACAGGTAAGTAACTACATCCACAGGATAATCCGTTTCATCCCAGAGTTCAACTTCACATGCCGGGCCAGAAGTATACAAGCTAACTACAACTCCAGTAGTGCCTGCCGGGTAGCCCTCTTTAGTCACAAGAGTTCTGACTTTTGTGTTCTCAGTAATCATTATCGTCCCTCCAAATAATTAGTGATCATTCTCGGTATGCTCTGACCTTTATCGATCTGATATACCGCTATTATATTTTTGGTCTTTCCGTTTGGTCCTGTAACCGGAATCCTAAACTTATACTTAGTTCCATATTCCGACTGTGAGACCTCATATGGTTTATTTCCTGATGTTACATACTCATGCACCTGAGAAATCAACCCGTCTGCATTCTCTCTTGTATAGCCAAGGCCTTTCTTATACGCTTCAGCTTTCCCTTTAGCATTCGGGTTATCTGGATTAAGCGAGTAATTTATAAACTTTTCCCGCGGTGTAACCGCATTCTTTGCATTAGGCATTGATGAAGAAACGTTCGCTCCATTTTCAGTTGCTGCTGCCTCAACACCTGTTTGCTCCAGGCTTCCTTGGGTTCCCGCTGTTCCAACAGCCTCTCCGCTTGACGTACCATTCATGATACCAAACACCTCCCTCTATTTCTTTCTCTAAGGGAATTGTAAGGAATCACAACACGGATACCTTTGTCGATGGCATACTGAAATAGCTTTAAGGATGTCTCATCATTTCCACAGACCGAATATACAATTATCGTCTTAAGCGGAAGATGGTCTACTGCATATTTTACTGCAGCTTTCAAGAGAGCCCTTTCACTCGCATACCGGACATGCCCCTTTGTGCTGAATGCAACCACTTCGCATCCCTCTAATCCACTAAAGAAAAGAGGAAAACTCTCTTCTGATACGTATGTTATGCTCGGGATTGCGACTGTCCTAAGTTCCAGGATGAACCAAAGGGTTACAATACGTGCTTTCCATAACCGGATTAGGTTTTCGACTTTTTGCAGATCTCCAAACTGTGAGTAATCCGGTGATACAAGGAATTTGACGTCTTTGAGCCTGTCCTTATAAAATTCCAAAAGATTCCTATCATCATAATAGATTGCATTGAAAAGCCCATGTAATCCATCAAACACAGGATCATATGTATAAAAACATACACCTGTCAAGGCAGTTCGATGATAGCTCCCTGGCTGATTGTATAAGGCCAGGTAATCCGGAACTATATCCGTCTTACAGTAAAGCACCGGGAAATCATATTCTCCAGTAGTATAGGTCTGATTCGTTAAAGATAGATAGTTCAAATTGAGCAGACGGCGCAAGTCTTTCTGACATCGCTGACTGGAGCCGTCTTGAAGATGGATTTTCTTGGAAACTTTGCGCATAGAGAATCCTCCTTTCGCGCACGTGAGGCACAGAATAAACTTCCTGCCCGGGTCATGTCTCCGAGATATTCCTTAACGCTGCTAATACGGATAGGAATATCTGGAGACTGAAACAATAGTGTTCTTAAAC
Organism: Bacillota bacterium; assembly: GCA_016284575.1. Lineage (GTDB taxonomy): Bacteria > Bacillota > Clostridia > Peptostreptococcales > Anaerovoracaceae > RGIG2707. The sequence continues at coordinate 7,449 of JAEEPD010000227.1, forward strand.
CCCATCGGTAAATCGCCAAAAATGCACGATGGGTATTGTAAACTCTCCAGATTTCCGCTATAATAAAATAGCTAATACGGATAGGAATATCTGGAGACAGCACTGTTGTGTTTGCGCCAACAATCACAGCAGTGCTTTCTTTATTACACTCAATTTAACCGCCTCCTTTCATGCTTTCTTCTTGCTTCAGCGAAAGCTTTAGAACAGTGATATGTTGTGCAGATATCCTCTACACTCATACCCTTGCTTTCGTTATACGGTATCATAACTTCACCGCAAAGCGCTTTCGCCTGCCATTCCACACTGCAATACGGTGGAATAGTATTATCCGCAAAGCTACGCTCATAAACCGGCGTATACCCGATTTTGAACAGAAAAATATGGCAGATTTCGTGGCAGATAAACCCAATGAATGCACCGATGTCCTTTTCGTATGCTCCGTCGTAGATGGACTGCTTAATCTCTATGGTAAAACCGCCTATGTCATTGGGAACGCATCTCGCCATTGTCTGCGGCGGAAGACGAAAATCTTCAACCACAATATAGTTACAATTCTTAAAAACGTCGCCCACCCGCTCTAATGCTTCCAGAACAGGAAATGCTCCTGTTTCAGGAACATCGAAAAGTCTCCGAACGATTAACGAATATTTGCGAAGATCCTTTCTGCTGGTCGGCTTTGTTTTATAGTCCATTAGTCATCACCCTCCTTATCACGAAGTAACTCTAGGATCTTTAATGCCGTTTCATCGTCCATTTCGTCAAATGACCGAGCAAACTGCATTGCTGCCTTTCTTTGGTTGATTCCGGCTTTGCCTGGGATAATCTTGTACTGTAGTTTTGACTCCTCAATGGAATCTATCAGCTTGCGCTGCTCTTCAACAGTCAATTTGTAATAATCAATGATCTTCTGAACCCATTCAGCAGGAACATTTTTCTTTCCATTCTCAACAGCTGACAAGAATGGCGTAGACGTATTCAATATCTTCGCCACATCGCCCATCACTTGATGATGCTTAATCCTGAGAATTCTCATATATTCTCCAAAAGATGTGTAGGCCATAGTCAGTCCTCCTTTTCGACACCATGAATTATATCACAAAGTCAACCATATGTCAATAAATAATTTTCACCTATTACAGGTTAACTCACTTTTGATCCGTTCCCTTCACTAAGTTACTATTTGCAGTTAAGAGGCAGTGACAAAAATGACCACTGCCACCTTTTTCACTTTCATTATGCTGGTTTAGAAGGCCTTCGACTATTTGTGACGAGATAAGGGAAAAATCGAGGCCTCGTCAACATTGGAACTTTATTTTTCAGCCAGGGTAGCTGGTAAAAGATGTAGGCAGTGGTGCTGCTATACTTGTCTATGATAATGAACTGAATTCAATTCGTTAGATTCGATAGAAATTGCTTCATATGATCTGGTTATGGAGAATTTGACCCAAAGGCTTTGATATGGCCTTATGCTAATTGTGACAAAGCCTATTGAAATCATTAGTTTTGGCACGAATCAAAACGACCATACGTTCAATGCTGACAAAAGTTAAAAATATAGCCTTCTTGTCACGGTAGCCACTGGAACATGGATTGGAGGAGGGGCGGGGCTGCCGGAATATGGGTGAGAGAGGGGAAGACTGTTGCACAATGGGGCAGATGCGGGGTTGGTCTGTCAGATCATGAGTTGAGGAGGACAATGAGAACTGTGTTAAATAATTGACAAAATAGACTTGCAGCTATATAATGAACATGTTCACAACAAATCCAGACATCGAAAACAAAAGCAGTTTCATATTGTTCGGAAGAACAAGAATACAGAAAGGAGCAAAACATGTCTTCGTTTCAGGAACTTCGCATAGTCGATAATTTTTATCAGACATCCTTGTATTTCCCCATGCCCGCAGTTCTAATAAGCACGCTGACGGACGACGGAAAGACCACCTGCGGACCCTATTCCCTGCTGGCGCCGTTCTATGTGGCAGGCAAGGAGTATTATTCCTTCATGCTTGAATGCCGCAATTCATCCAACACTGCGCAGAACCTCATAAAACACAAGAAGTGCGTCATCAATTTCCTGCCCGACGACCGCAAATACTTCAAGGAAATGGTCCGTCTGGGCTGGCCGGGAGACAGTCCCGAGGAAAAAATGAAGGACTTCAATCTCCATCTGGAGGACGGTCTCCGCAAGGCAGAGGATCCGGAGGGCATCTATCCTCAGGTCATAACAGAAGCAGTTCAGGCCGTTGAATGCACCTGGGTGGATACTCTTGACGGCGCCGAAAATGATGGCCCCATCCCCGAGGGCATGGATCACTACGTACTGGATAAATATCACGATTTCAACGGCATCACCACGCCCTACGGGGCCCACTTCGTTCTTAAGATCGACAAGATCCTGATGAAGGACAAGTACCGCAATGCCATAGTTAACGGCGTAAAGGCCTCCGACTTCCCCCATCTGCCCGTGGACTACGGATACAGGGATTCCAAAAACTTCTGGTATCACAAGCACAGATGGATGCTGCCGGAGCTGCTGCCCCAGCGCCAGACCACCGTGGCTTCGGTCCGCTATGCCGCAGACAGGCTGCAGACAAATGTGCAGTTTACGGACGAGGCTCTGGCGATGCTGGTAAAGGTGCCGAGGATCTTCCTGCCCACCGCTCTAAAGGGCTGCGTTGCCTGGGCGGAGGAAAACGGCGTTAAGCTCATCGATGTGGAACAGATGAAGATAATCAACGACAAGCGTTCCAAGGAGAAGGGCAAATAAAGAAAAGGCAATAAGGAGGGATATATCATGAAAATAGTACTTGCAGGGGCATTCGGAAATCTGGGCTTTGAGATCCTTAAATGCTTATGCGCAGGCGGTCATGAGGTGGTGGCAGCCGACCTTAAGGAAAAGGAAAACAACGGGCTCGAAGGCCGCTACAGCTTCAAGGCCATCGACGCCACCAACAGGGACACACTCAAGGGGCTTTGCGATGGGGCTGACATAGTCATCACCACCATGGGTCTTACCGGCGCGTCCACAAGATTCACAGCCTACGATATCGACTATCAGGGGAATCTGAATCTGCTGGAGGAGGCAAAGGCTGCGGGTGTAAAGAAGTTCAACTACATCTCTGTCATCGCCTGCAGAGAGCCAGGCGCCGAAAAGGTGCCCATGCTCCACGCCAAGGCCATGTTCGAGGACGAGCTTCTGAAAAGCGGCCTGGACTATGTCATCTACCGTCCCACCGGATATTTCTACGATATCTGCAAGGTGTTCAAGCCCTATATCGACAAGGGCGAGATGCAGCTGCTGAAGGGCTGCCACGGCGTAAAGGCCAATGTGGTGGACTGCCCGGATTTTGCAGCCTACATAGCCGCGCACATGAATGACACCAACAAAACCTACGAGGTGGGCGGCAAGGAGACCTACACCTACGAGGAGATGGCCAAGCTTTGCTTCCATGCAGCAGGCAAGCCCGTCATCATAAAGGACAGCCCCATCTGGATGTTCGGCATCCTGGCAAATCTTCCGAAGATAAAGAAGAGCGGACGCCACGACATAATCCTGTTCTCCAAGTGGACCCTGTCCCACGATCTTGTTGGCAAGGATATCGCAGGCGACCATTCCTTTGCAGAATACATAAAGGACTATTTCGGGGGTGACAGATAATGTTCAGGCTCGATCCTTCGTACATTGGCAGGGTCTGGCCGGGCTTCATGTGGACCGTGACCCTTGTGGCGGCCATCGGCTGCTGCATGGGCTTCCACGAATTCGTGTGGTTCATGTCCGTAGGCTACGGCTTTTCCGTCATGTGCATCGGCATCTTCCATCTGATCTTCGGCGCTGTCAACGGGATCCTGACCCCGGCAGGCATGGTGCTTTCAGCGCTGTTCGTGGTCTATGGATACCGCCTCGGCGGGTATATCCTGAAGAGGGAGCTCACCAACGCCGCGTACCGCAAGACCCTTGAATCCACCGGCTCCGCCAAAAGGATGCCGCTTCCTGTGTCCGCCTTCATGTGGATAATGATGATGCTCATGTACACTGCCCAGACCTCGGCTGTAAACTACAGGATAATGAACAGGGCAGGCGACAATATTTTCGCCTGGATCGGCATTGCCGTTATGATCCTTGCGATCATAGGCGAAGCCACCGCTGACAGGCAGAAATCAGCGGCGAAAAAGCTCAATCCCAGACGCTTCTGCGACAGCGGCCTCTTTAAGATCGTGCGCTGCCCTAACTATTTCTCTGAGATACTGTTCTGGACAGGTGTAAGCATTTCGGGCATCGGAGCGGTGCAGGGCAGGCAGTGGATCATCGTCATCGTAGCGCTGATACTGATCACCTACGTTATGTACAATTCCGCCCAGCGCCTTGAGCTGCGCCACGAAAAGAGCTACGGCCTGGATCCCGAATACCAGAAGTATTCGGACACCGTGCCTCTGCTCTTCCCCTTTTCAAGCCAGTATCATTCAATGAAAGTGTACAGAGACTGATGAAAGAATTTACAGTACCTATGGCTCTGTTCGACTTTTTCCCCGTGATCTTTTTCTTCCTTGGGATGAGTCGGATGGTGAGCTTTCTGAAAAGGAAAATGAATC
>JAEEPD010000228.1 GCA_016284575.1 Bacillota bacterium
AGACCAGTTGTGTTAGTTCTTTCAGTACGTGGTAATACGGCTGTGAATCTCCTGGCTTCAGCGAGACCTGATGTGCCAGGATCTCGTTGTTGAACGCATCGATCAGCAAAGTCCATTCATACTGCTTGCCACGATTGTGAAGCACTGTCATGTCGGATGTCACGATCTGTAAGGGTTCTTTTGGATCCCAGCTGCCTCGCACAAGATTTGGGAAGCTTATGTGTTCTTCGCCGGGTTTGCGATAGTGATACAGTTTCCTTGCCCTGGACCATATACCGGCCTGTTTGCAGCATTTATGGGCAAGGTTGTGTGAGAAGAGCCAACCCGTTTCTTGACGTACAACAGCGGCCAGGCGATGATATCCATATGATGGATACTTCTGATGAGCCTGTTGCAGCAGACTGGTAAGTAATTCCCGGTCTTTCTCGTAACGGCTCTTAGAGCCCTGACGGTTTCGCCATTTGTAATATCCTGAACGACTGACATCAAGCAGCCGGCAGAGGAGTGTAACTGGGTATTTTGTCTTCATGGTGTCTATGATTTCGTAGTCTTTTCTTTGCCAGTAACGTATTCCTTGTTGGCACCAACTCCTTTCACGAAGTATCCTTTTTTTAACCGGGCGATCTCGACTTCCTGCTTTGCGATGATCAGCCGCAGACGATCCTCTTCGCCCAAATGCTTACTGGCGTGTAATGCCGCATATGGGTTACCGGGCCGCTTTGCCAATGCGGTCTCCCCACCTTCCAGATACTTGTGGATCCAGTTGGACAACATTCCGCTGCTGATGTCTTCTTCTTTTGCAACCTGTCTCATCGGCAGATGTGCTTCCAAATGTCGATTGATTATGCGCAGTTTTTCTTCGACAGACCATTTTCGATTTTTTCCACCTTTAGGTCTTCCCATAATCTCACCTCCTGTTTATACAATACCATGAAAAAAGTAGACATGCTTTTTTTCATGTCTACTTTCATCTTACAGGTTCAGGTCCTGTTGGACCTTCTGCTTTTTTTTTATCCGGACATTAATGAGAGCCCCAGGCTACATCATACCGCCCATGCCGCCCTGCATTCCTGCAGCAGCTGCTGCGGGATCAGGCTCCTTGGGGAGATCCACTACGCAGCTCTCTGTGGTCAGGAGCAGTGCGGAAGCGGAGGCTGCATTCTGCAGAGCGCTTCTGGTGACCTTGGTAGGATCTACGATGCCTGCGCGGATCATGTTCTCGTACTTTTCAGTGGCTGCATTGAAGCCGGTGCCTCTCTTGGCTGCCTTAACAGCTGCCACTACCACGCTGCCCTCGAAGCCTGCGTTCTCTGCGATCTGGCGTACGGGCTCCTCCAGAGCTCTTACGATGATCTGGGCGCCGGTCTTTACGTCTCCGCTCTGTCTTTCAGCATACTTCTGAACTGCGGGGATAACGTTTACAAGAGCTACGCCGCCGCCGGGAACGATGCCTTCCTCAACAGCTGCCTTGGTGGCATTCAGAGCATCCTCGATCCTCAGCTTCTTTTCCTTAAGCTCGGTCTCGGTTGCTGCACCAACCTTAACGACTGCAACGCCGCCGGACAGCTTGCCGATACGCTCGGAGAGCTTCTCCTGATCGTAGTCGGAGGTGGTGATAGCCAGCTCGTTCTTGATCTGGTTGATACGGTCTTCCAGAGCAGCCTTGTCGCCTGCGCCGTCAACGATAACGGTGTTGTCCTTGGTGACCTTAACGCTTGCAGCGCTGCCAAGCATCTGCATGCTTGCATCCTTAAGCTCGTAGCCAAGCTCTTCGCTGATCAGAGTTGCGCCGGTCAGAACTGCGATATCCTTCAGCATTTCCTTGCGTCTGTCGCCGAAGCCGGGAGCCTTTACTGCTACGCAGTCAAATACGCCACGGAGCTTGTTGACTACCAGAGTAGCCAGAGCCTCACCCTCAACATCCTCTGCGATGATCAGCAGCTTCTTGCCCTGCTGAACAACCTGCTCCAGAACAGGCAGCAGATCCTGAATGTTGGAGATCTTCTTATCGGTAACAAGGATCAGAGGATTCTGAAGGCTTGCTTCCATTCTTTCGGTATCGTTTACCATGTATGCGGAGAGGTAGCCTCTGTCGAACTGCATGCCTTCTACAACGTCGAGCTCAGTGCCCATGGACTTGGACTCCTCTACGGTGATAACGCCTGCGTTGCCTACCTTTTCCATGGCGTCAGCGATCAGCTGGCCGATCTCTGCGTCGCCTGCAGAAACGGATGCTACCTGTGCGATAGCTTCCTTGTTCTCTACGGGGTGGGACAGCTTCTTGATCTCTGCAACTGCCACATCAACTGCGCCCTGGATGCCCCTCTTGAGGATCATGGGGTTAGCGCCTGCTGCCACATTCTTGAAGCCGTCTCTGATGATGGCCTGAGCCAGCAGAGTTGCGGTGGTGGTGCCGTCGCCTGCCACGTCGTTGGTCTTGGAAGCGACTTCCTTGACGACTGCGGCGCCCATGTTTTCATAGGGATCCTCCAGCTCGATCTCCTTGGCGATGGTCACGCCATCGTTGGTGATGAGGGGGCTGCCGTAGGGCTTCTGGATCAGAACGTTTCTGCCCTTGGGGCCGAGGGTGATCTTAACTGTATTTGCGAGCTGGTCCACGCCGGACTGCAGCTTTCTTCTTGCGACTTCGCCGAATTCCAATTGTTTTGCCATTTTATTTACCTCTTAATTAATTATTCTACGATTGCCAGGATGTCCTTCTGGGAGAGAAGCAGTACTTCTTCGTTGTCCAGCTTGATCTCAGTGCCGGAATACTTGGAGAAGATTACCTTGTCTCCGACCTTTACTTCCATCTTGACTTCGTCGGTGCCGGGGCCAACTGCCAGAACTGTTGCCATCTGGGGAGCTTCCTTTGCGCCGGGAAGAACGATGCCGCTCTTGGTCTTTTCTTCAGCTTCTTCTCTCTTGATAAGAACTCTGTCGCCTAATGGTTTGATAGTCATTTGGATGATTCCTCCTATGTGAATTTGATTTAGACATTGTATTAGCACTCTCCAGCTCCGAGTGCCAAATAGTATTATAGCCCCCGGACTGTATAAGTCAAGGGGCTATAAGCACTTTTTTATTTATTCACACTAAATTCACATTCGGGAGGGCTATTTTCTGAACTTGAAGTCCCTTATTTCCACATCGACACCCAGTATATTGAAGGCTGTCATGGCTGAAATGTCCTCGAATATGCGTTTTTGGAAGTTTTCAGCGAGGGTCGGAACGTTGATTCCATACTCAACCTGTATTATTGTTCGTATAAAAAGCCCTTCTTCGGTGTTTTCAGAGGCTGTAAAGAGCACCTGAGCCACTCCTTCGATGCTCCGACCCAGATAATTGACTATGTCGGAAATCGCCTTGTCGGAAATATTGAAGTTTCCAAGATAGCTGTAGGTGGGTCTTACTATGGTCTTTTCTGTGTTCTGCCCCTGCTTGCCATCCCTGAAAGCTTTTCTGGGATCCAGAAAATAGCCGGAGAACTGCTTTTTCACCTGCAGCGTAGGCGCGGGTATTACATGCATTCCGTCTTTGGTGCGCTTCTTCTGAGCTTTGCGCATCTGGGACTTGCTCGCGATCTCTTCTATGTGGAGCAGATGAGCCTCATCCGGCGTCTCAAGGCCCAGTCTTTCGGCGATCTGCAGCACCATCTTATCCGACGTACCGATTATAAGGAGCTTTTCCGGCTTATACTTTGCCAGTCCTTCGAGAATGGAATCCCGGTCTTCGTCTCTGGTAAACATGGCAGCCTTAACAGCCCCAAGCTTTGTGGGGCTGGTCTTGGCGGATTTGCCCGCCACTATGTCGTTTCTGTAGATGAGCAGTCCGTCATCTATCAGAGCTTCTATGCCATATTTTGCGCAGACCTCCGGCGAATGGTAGCTCTTTCCCGTACCGCTCTTGCCGGACAGGCCGAAAACCTCCATATAGGATGCCTCCTACTTTGTCTTAGCCAGAAGATCCCTGCCCTTTTCGTATTTCATGACCTGGCCGTTTATGAGCAGCTTTCCGTCTACCATCAGGCTGGGAGCTGCCATAACGCCAAGCTTTACTATCTCCACAAGGTCCTCCACCTTTGTGATCTCGGCCTCGATCGCAAGCTCTTCGCAGGCCTTTTTAACGTTTTCGTACAGGTTCGTGCACTTGTCGCAGCCGGTTCCTATGATCTTAATATCCTTCATGATCTTCTCCTAGTTTCTGAGCTTTACAGGCTGGCTGCAGCACTGCTTCCAGGCCTCGTCTATGGTCCT
>JAEEPD010000229.1 GCA_016284575.1 Bacillota bacterium
GCCGCTGGCTGTCGCCATAGCCGCATTCCTTGCCATGGCCTTCTTCACCTGGCTGAGGGATAAAAAGAACGCCGCCTGGGTGGACAGCTTCTCCATTGCGGGCAGCATGCTCATAGCCATGGCAGCAGCAATATTCATGGCAGGACTGGCATAGGGAGGCTCACCATGACTACTGAAGAAAAACAGAAATACTTCGAAGAATATAACAATAATACTCACCGGATAGGACGCATCTGCGAAGCATCCGTGATAATCATGCTGCTTGGCGCGCCCTTTGTTATAGGCGCATATCTCGGTGCCATGCCAAATATGAAAGCGGCACTCACTGCTTTCCTCGCCATAGGCATAGTCCACCTCATAAGCTGCATCGTGGAATATCTGATATATGTGCCCATGCTGGGTGCAGGCGGAAGCTATCTGGCATTCATCACCGGAAACCTGATCAACATGAAGATCCCCTGTGCCATAAACGCAAGGGATATCGTCGGAGCGAAAACAGGCACGGCAGAGAACGAGATCATCTCAACCCTCTCCATTGCAGCATCATCCCTTGTGACCATAGCAGTTCTGGCGCTCGGTGTCCTTATGATGATACCACTTCAGCCCGTGCTTCAGAGCCCGGTGCTGCAGCCCGCTTTTGAGAATGTGGTCCCCGCCCTCTTCGGCGCCATGGCTTACAAATACTACAATGGCAACCTGAACATAGCTCCGGTGCCCTTGGTTCTGATGACCCTGCTGTTCGTCTTTATGCCGGGCCTTATCGGCTCCACCAGCATGATGATAATCCCCAGCGGCGCCATCTCTATCGCCATAGCCTATGCCCTTTATGTGAAGGACTGGCGGAAGGATCACCTGTAAACGAAGTAAAAAACCGAGCTTTGGACAGTTCATACGTAAATGACTGATAAAGCCCGGTCTTATATGCAGAGCTATAAAACTATAACAGCTTCTCCACATCCATGCGTGAAGGCATTACGCGCAGCGCGCCCTTTTTCGTTGTGACGAGATAGGCCGCCGTGTTGGCAAAACGCAGCATCTGGGCAAGCTGTTTTTCATTCAGGCTGTCTATGCCGTTCTCAAGCACATAGTTGAGCACGCAGGCGCAGAAAGTGTCCCCCGCTCCTGTGGTCTCAATAACGCCGCCACCGCTGTATGCAGGGACAAAGACCCGCATTCCTTCGTAATAGGAATAGCTTCCCCCAGCGCCGGCAGTAACATTCAGCAGACGAATACCGGGATATTTTTCCTGTAATACTGCTGCGCCTGCATCAAAATCCGTCAGCCCGGTCATGAACTCGAGCTCATTGTCAGAGATCTTGAGTATATCGCAGCAGCCCAGTCCCCAGGCTATCTGTTCCCTTGCGTCCTCAAGGCTCGTCCAGAGCGGAGGACGCAGATTGGGATCGAAGGAGATGAGCGCGCCAGCTTTTTTTGCCGTTCCGACAGCTTCCTGCGTAGCAAGGCGTACTTCAGGATGAGTCATGGACAGCGTCCCGAAATGGAAAATCCGGGTGCTGCAGAGCAGTTCATTCGGGAGTTCCTCCGCGCGAAGCATCATATCGGCTCCCGGATCCCTGTAGAAAGAAAAGTCACGGTCACCATTAGGGAAGGTCTTTACGAAGGCCAGTGTAGTGTGGACCTCGGGATCCTCCAGCAGATAATCCATGCATATCCCTGCTTCGGAAGCAGCCTGCTTCAGCTGAGCTCCGAATATATCATTCCCGACCTTTCCGATAAATGCAGCCTTTTTCCCAAGCCTGCAGAGCATAGCCAGCACATTGCAGGGAGCGCCCCCCGGATTTGCCTCAAACAGCGGATTCCCCTGAAGGCTTGTTCCGTTTTCCGTAAAATCTATAAGAAGCTCGCCGAGAGCAGTTACATCAAACCTGTTCATCATATATCTCCTAAATGTTCTTTCCGCATATTGACAGCAAAAGATCTGTCATCAGAGCAGGCAGTCTTAGCAGACAGCCTTAACTAAAGCGAACGAAGCCGCGCCTGCACTCTGCCATCCTCGATCAGAAGAATGCCATAGCCGGGCTGTGCACCATAGCCTGATGAGCCCGGATTAAGAACCAGCTTATCCTCCAGTTCTTCGCAGCGGGCAATGTGAGTATGGCCATACAAGACCACCCGGGCTCTTCCGGCTGCATCCCGCAGTTCACTCAGCTGCGGATCGTGTTTCACACTGTAAATGTGGCCATGAGTCGCAAATATCTCAACTCCGCCAACAGCGCAGTGAAGCTCAAGCGGAAGCGAAGAGCGC
>JAEEPD010000230.1 GCA_016284575.1 Bacillota bacterium
AAAGAACAGGCAATGAGGTATTCTTCGCTGCGAAGGAGGCCGCTGCAAAAGCCGGAATAGAGGCTACCCTCTACACTCACCCCGTAGGTCCCTTTGTCCATTCCGCAGGGCCGACTATAGGGCTTTACGACAAGCAGGAGTTCATTCCAGGAAGCGGCGAGAACAAGGTCCATCCTGATACAGCATACGCCCTCGAATACAATGTGGCGCTGCCGGTGCCCGAATGGAATGATCAGAAGGTCTGGTTCTACCTTGAAGAGACGATACTCCTCCGGGAGAGCGGTAAGATAGAATTCTTAAGTCCCGAGCACGGACAGCTGATACTCATATAATTGAATACAGACAAGGAGAAGAAAAGGGACAGCCCGCTAAGGACTGTCCCTTTTTAGTTGTGATAATGTGTAAACGATTCAGATCACTTGTCTGCTTTTTTCTTCATTTCGAGCTGACTGAGCTTCAGATCCGTATTGTAGAAATCCTTGTTGGAGCAGCCGGCTCTTCCGCTGGATGCGCAGGCGCAGGCACATGCGCAGGCGCAGGAGCTGTGGGCACAGGAGGAGTGGTGGCTCGAACTGGAATGAGAAGACCCGCCGGAGCTGAAGATTCCCGAAGAACCTGAGCTTCTGGGTCTTGAAGGCCTGCTCACCGGTGTCGGAGCTACATTTATACGGATGTAGGTATTCGGTGTGTGGGAGTAGGCATAAAGACCGCTGGTGGTCTTTCTTCTGAGTTCGGGTTCATCCTTGGGGATATCCTTCTCCTCGATCTTTTCCTCGCTCTTGATAAAGCTCCTGCCGCAGTAAGGACAGTTGTTGGCGCCATCAGGCCGCGGAGCGCCGCAGCCCGGACAGTTCGGATAGTATACGACCTTGGTCCTTGTGATCTTTTTCTCTGCGGAAGAGAAGTTCGCAGAAGAACTGTAGCTTCTCACAGCCCTGACTATAGCCCTTATGATAAGGAAGGGCGGCAGGAAAGTAAGAGCAAGGCCTAACAGTGAGCCTAGTATTCCAAAAATAATATCGGCTGCAGTAGTGGGATCCGGGTCGTAACCACCGGGGTCATAGCCGCCGGCATTCTTGCTGTCGTCAAAGGCGAAAGCATCGTTGGGATAGGTCAGAGTTGCGGTGAACATGTGCCCCTTCTCCAGAGAACCCTCCCATGTGTAGTAACCGTCGGGCTGCATGGTGCAGGAAGGCGACTGGCTGATGACCTTGTCACCATTCCACTTGATTATCATATCATCGATGTAGATATCATCGAACCAGGCAGGGGTGAAATCGTAGACCGTCTCACCGTCTGTCAGGCGGTTCATCTCGTAGAGATAGTCCTGAACCACGAGATAATCAAAGCTTACGACTTCGTCCTTGTGGTAGGCGCGGTCGAAATCTATGCGGATATATGGACCGTTCTCGTACATATATCTGATATCATCTATATTGCTGCTGAGAGCCTTGTAATCCACATAGTGGGTATTTGGTATGCCGATCTTGACCCACTCAAGCGGTCCGTAGCTGGTGGAATCCAGCACCTTCCACTCCACGTGGTAGAGGAGATTTACAGTGGCATCATCGTTGACATCCGCTGTTACGGAGAACACAAGGATCTCGTCCAGGTCCGCAGCATATGCGCTGACGCAGGAAAGCGCCAGCAGCAGGGCCAGAATAAGGCCTGTAAGCAGTATTGAACGCTTTTTCATGGCTGACTCCTTTCCTATTCCCTGATCTCAGCCTCGCTGATCAGCGGCGCGGCTTCCTTTGGTATTCTCAGAGGGCATTCGCAGCGCATCTGCGCAGAGTATTCCCTTCTTTCACGGCAGTAATCGCTGTTCCAGATGCTGTCCCAGTCGTCTGTAAGCATGTTTCCGAGCACCGGACCCGAGAGCCAGCTCTGGCAGGGGACCACATTTCCGCCTGGGCTTATGGCCATGTTGGAGAGGCAGGCTCCGCAGCTTGGAGGGGAAATGCACAGCTCCCTGCAGAGAGCTTCGTCCACCCATCCGGGGGATGTGAAGTTGATCTCCATGCCATGGGAGTAGCAGTAATTAACGGCTTCTTTAAGTATCTCCCTGATCTCCGCGTTGGTAAGCTGCATCCTGGCGGAGGCCTCGGTCCTTGCATTGCCTGTCGTTATCAGGCCTGAACAGGTTACATAGATGACGCCTGTTTCGTGAAGGAAC
>JAEEPD010000231.1 GCA_016284575.1 Bacillota bacterium
CAGGACGGCGAAGGCCCCCACGATGTATCCATCAGGATCATCACTGACCACATAAGAACAGTAAGCTTTATGATAGCCGACGGTATCCTTCCCTCCAACGAGGGCAGGGGATATATACTCAGAAGACTGCTGAGGAGAGCAGCCCGCCACGGCAGGCTTCTCGGTATCCAGGGAGCCTTCCTTAAGGACCTCTGCGAGAAGGTATTCGAGACCTCCGGCGCCGCATATCCCCAGCTCATCGAGCGCAGGGACTATATCAAGAAGATCATCGGCATCGAAGAGGATAAATTTGCTCAGACTCTTGATTCAGGCTCTGAGATCCTTAATGGCTATATCGAAGAGGCCAAAAAGGCCGGAAGGACAGTACTTCCCGGAGACCAGGTCTTTAAGCTTTACGATACCTACGGCTTCCCCATCGAACTCACCGAGGAGATCGCAGAGGATGCTGGCTGCACAGTGGACCAGGAGGGCTTCAAGGCCGCAATGGACGCGCAGAAGGCCCAGGCAAGAGCCGCAAGAAAGGCAGACGAGACCGAAGGCTGGCTGGATGAGAGCGCAGTGCTCCACAGCTTCCCCCAGACCAACTTCACCGGATACACTGAGCTCAGCTCCGATGCTAAGATCATTGGCATCGTAAAGGGCATGTCCGTTCTTGAAAGCGCTCAGGAGGGCGAGGAGGTCAAGCTGGTTCTCGACCGCAGTCCCTTCTACGGAGAGGGCGGCGGACAGATAGGGGACACCGGTATCATTACAGGTGATTCCTTCGAGGCTGAGGTCACCGATACCACCAAGCTGAACGGCGTATATGCTCACAAGTGCATCATAACTGCAGGCGAGCTCCACACTGGAGACAGCGTAAAGGCTTCCGTCAATGTTAAGAGACGCCACGCAATCGCAAGAAACCATACCGCCACCCATCTGCTTCAGGCAGCTCTTCAGCAGGTGCTGGGCACCCACGTGGAGCAGTCCGGCTCCTATGTATCTCCCGAGAGCCTGCGCTTCGACTTCACCCATTTTGAAGCCATGAGCAGGGAAGAGATACTGAAGGTGGAAGAGATCGTAAACCAGCAGATCCTCGAGTTCACCGATGTGGACACCAGGGTCATGCCCATAGAGGAAGCAAAGAAGCTCGGCGCCATGATGCTCTTCGGAGAAAAGTACGGCGATGAGGTAAGAGTCGTTAATGTTCCCGGCTTTTCCATGGAGTTCTGCGGCGGCACCCATGTGGCGAATATCGGCCAGGTGGGAAGCCTTAAGATCGTATCCGAGGGCGGCGTTGCAGCAGGCGTAAGACGTATCGAAGCCATCACAGGCGATGCCGTCAGAGCATACCTTCAGAGCGAGCTGGATCTGGTATCCGGCGCCAGCGCAAATCTTAAGACAAATCCCAGCGGCCTTCTCAAAAAGTCCGAGGATGTGGCTGCTGAGAACAAGGCTCTGAGGAAGGAGCTGGAGGAGCTGAAGGCTCAGGCTGCTGGCGGAGAGGCAGGAAGCCTGGTGGCTGCTGCTGAGAGCATCAACGGCATGAAGCTCATCACCAAGACCTTTGAAAATGCAGGTATCGATCAGCTCAGAACGATTTCAGACCAGATCAAGGCTGAAAACAAGGGCGTAGTCATGGTATTCGCAGCCATCAACGGCGAAAAGACCACTCTGATGGTATCTGTTACTGACGATCTTACTGAAAAGGGCGTTCACGCAGGCCAGATGATAAAGCAGCTGGCAGCAGTATGCGGCGGCGGTGGCGGCGGCAAAGCCGACATGGCTCAGGCAGGCGCTAAGGATTCTTCAAAGCTTCCCGAGGCATTCGAGCTGGCCAGAAAGCTGCTGGCGGAGAAATAAGACAGGGAATAAGTGATTTTTCCTAAATTTTTCAAATACACTTGTTTATCCGCAAAAAGCCTTGTATAATTAGCTGTAATGAATCTTAAAGAAGGAGGCTAATTGATGGAAAGAAAGACTATACTTTTCAGCAGCGCTGATAAGTCTCAGCAGAAAACAACAGAGGACATACTCAAGCTTGTCTACGATGCTCTCGAAGAGAAGGGCTACAATGCCATCGATCAGATGGTTGGATACATTCTTTCCGGAGATCCCTCATATATAACCGGACACAACGACGCCAGAAATCTTATCCGCAGGATAGAAAGAGACGACCTTGTGGAAGAGCTTCTCAGATCATATCTGGACAAGAAGTAGTATGAGGCTGATGGGACTGGATATAGGCGATAAGACAATAGGGGTTGCGTTAAGCGACCCCTTGTTCATATCTGCTCATGGCCTGGAGACCTACCAGAGGGTTGGGATCAAGGCTGACGCAAACTACATACTGAAGCTCTGTGCAGAAAAGGAAGCAGACACCATAGTGGCAGGCCTTCCTCTTATGCTCGATGGAACTGACAGCCCTCAGACCGAAAAGGTCAGAGATTTTGTAACTGTTCTGCAGAACAAGATAAGAGGACAGAAGCTTGGAATCAAGGTGGAATTCCAGGACGAGCGCTTTACCACCAAGATAGCCGAAGCCGTTCTTATGGAGACTGGCATGAAGCGCAAGGAGCGCAAGGAGTATGTGGACAAGCAGGCAGCTGTCATAATACTTCAGAGCTACATGGATAAGATCAAGTTTCAGAGATCTCAGGAAGCCCTGACAAGGGAAGGGGAGTAATATGTTTTTTACAGTTTTCAGGATTCTTTCAGCTGTGCTCATAGCCGCATATGGAGTTGCAATAATCGTTAATCCGAGACTGGTGCTGAAGATGTTCCAGAAGGAGGATCCGGATTTTAAGCCCAACGAAAAGTTCAATTCCACCGTAAGAAAATCAGGAATCGTATGCATCCTTCTGGGAATATTTATATTTGTTAAAATGTTCCTGCTGGAAGGTTAGAACAATTGTTTGCGGGTAAGATATGAGCGAATTTTACATGGCACATCCGATGCTGGTGATAGTGCTGGCCATAGTGCTGATGGTGCTGATACTGGGGATAATGATACCGATAGTGGTGTATCTGTCAGTAAAGGTTATTGAGTGGTATTTAAGAAGGCACCCGGAGAAGATGCTGGACAGCAGCAGCATCGAAAAACAGAACGCCGAATTTCTGTTCGGTGATACTAATCCGGTGGAGGATAAAGGAGAAGACGGTTTCAGGCTTTAGTCTGATCCGTTTTTATGTTGTTGTGTTTATAAGTATTCAGGTATTTGCAGATACACAGTAAACTCCAGAAGCGTTTTGGCAGCAATAATTGTGAAGTATAGACCGACAGGGGATTCATAGTCGAAACACATAACTGTTCCTAAAATATCAATTTTGGGAATAGATAGTGCAGAATCGGGCGGAAAAGCCCCCCGGCCTTGATTTTCAAGGCTTTTCAGGCCTAGGCTCTGAGAGCCGTTTTAAGCGATTTTTTTTGCACGGTCGATATATTTATCCACCGCATACAAGTTTGTTTTTCTAAAGGCTGCTAAAGCCTCTCCTGCATAATGCAAAATCTCCCGCTGATGTACTCTTTATAAAGATGCATCCGGGAGACCTTGCAGAGATGTATGAAATGTCGATCTATTGGATCTTCGCTCTGTTAATTGACAGGCACCTGTATAGTCTGTCCTGCCTGCAGTGTAGATGCAGTGACATTATTTATCCTGCATATGTTGCTTATCGTAAGTCTTACGTCCTGATCAGCCGGCCCGTATTTTCTGGCAATATTCCACAGCGTATCTCCGGTCTGTACCTGATAGCTGATATATTCCTCAGGCGCTGATGCCTCTGCATTGAAGAAGCCCATCATAGAGCCAAGCATGAATACGCATACCAGAAGGCAGACGGTTACGAATACCGTGAATCTGAACTTGTTTGCGATCCTGTATCTTTTCATAGCTGTACGATCCTTTCTGTATATAAACAGCCCTGCTGTTACCCTCCAGAACAAATGTTCAAGAGGATTATACCCTCAAACAATTGTTCTTGTCAAGTATTTTTACAAACAATTGTTTGAATTTCGTTTACAGCTATATAATAAAACAAAGCCGGTACATAAATCTGTACCGGCAGCGAAAATATGTTCTTTTTTATTATATTGGGCGCTTACCCTATCAGTCCCCTGCTGCACAGCGCCTGAACTGCGGCCATCACACCCAGCTTTGAATGCCAGTAGCTAAGTCCGCCCTGGAAATAAACTATGTAGGGTTCTCTTATGGGGCCGTCTGCAGAAAGTTCCAATGTTGAGCCCTGGGCAAAGGAGCCGCTGGCCATGATCACGGCATCCGGATAACCGGGCATCTCCCCTTCTTCAGGTGTAAAGTGCGCGTTTATGGCAGCCGCGGACTGGATGGCTCGGCAGAATTCGATGAGCTGTTCTTTATTGTTCAGCTTTATGGCTGTAACGATGTCGTTTCTTGGAGCTTCAGCCCTGGGCGTAGTTTCAAAGCCCAGAAGCTGGAAGACCTTAGAACAGAGAGCAGCGCCCTTTATTGCGCCGTTGATAGTCCTCGGACCCATGAAGATACCTTTAAGTATATGACGGGTCTGGTCGTACATCAGACCGCAATCGCCGCCGATGCCCGGGGCTGTGACCCTGTAGCTTACCATTTCCACAAGATCTGCTCTTCCGGCAATATAGCCGCCGCCCTCGGCGATGCCGCCGCCGGGATTCTTCATAAGAGAGCCTGCCATAACATCCACGCCGACCTCCGTGGGCTCCTTATAATCAAGGAATTCGCCATAGCAGTTATCCACCATGCAGATGATATCAGGCTTTACTGACTTGCAGGCAGAGACCCAGGCAGCGATCTCCTCTATAGAAAAAGCATGCCGCCAGGAATAGCCCAGGGAGCGCTGAAGAGCCGCCATGCGGGTTTTAGGACCTATTGCAGCCTTTACAGCCTCAAGGTCTATGTTGTTTTCAGGTGTCAGATCCACCTGGGCAAAGCTCACGCCGTAGCTTTTCAGGGATCCATTTCCGTCGCCCCGAAGGCCTATGACAGTCTGCATGGTGTCATAGGGCTGGCCGGAGCAGTATAAAAGCTCGTCACCGGGTCTTAAAATCCCTAAAAATGTGCATGCAAGAGCGTGGGTACCATCGCAGATCGTGGGACGGACTATGCAGTCCTCAGCTCCAAGAGCGCCTGCATAGACTCTGCTGCAGGCGTCGCGGCCCGGGTCATCATGACCATAGCCATTGTTCCAGGCAAACACAGTATCGCTTATACGGCAGTCGTGGAAGGCCTTAAGGACCTTCAGCTGATTGTACTCGGCTATGTCGTCGTAGCGTCTAAAGACCGGCTGGATCTCTGCCTCTGCAGTCTCGACCAGCTTAATGGTATCCATACTGATACCAAATTGTTTACATAATAAATTTACGGTTTCTTTGTTCATATAAATCTATTTTCCTGTATTCTTTGCCCAGGCGCCTCTCCACTTGCCGCTTCTGTAGCGTGTAAAGAGAATGGAGAACCTGCATACCCAGTCAAGAGCCATGGGGATCCAGACTCCGTTGAGCCCGAAGCCAAAGCCTCTGATCAGGATATTCGCAAGCAGCACTCGTACGCACCACATTCCTATAATTGAAGCAAGGCTTGTGATCCTTACATCGCCCGCGCCTCTTAAGATACCGGATATGGTCATTGCAAGAGCTTCGATCACCTCCACCGCGCACTGTATGCGCAGCGCGAAGGTTCCCATGGCTATGACCTGAGCATCATTGGTAAATATATCGAGTATATAAGGCGCTCCTATAAACAGCACAATGGTTGCACAGGTGCTTACGATGGCCGCATATTTCAGACACTTTGTGGACAGCATCATGGCCCTGTCGGGATCGTCCGCTCCAAGCCACTGGGCCACGATCGTAGATGCCGCCATTCCGAAGCCCATAACTGACATGTAGCAGATGGATTCAGCTGTGTTTGCAAGGCTGTGAGCTGCCACCACCTGGTTGCTGATGCCAGCCAGAAGTCTGCTGCACATCATCATGCCAAAGCTGGTGACGCTGCGCTCAAGAGCCACGGGAACGCCCATGCTGAAGATCAGCTTATACATATGGAAGTCTGGCTTTTCCATGCCCTTGAAGCTGAACTGGACTATGTTGTGGGGGCTGAATATCCTTGAGACGCTGATGCTGCAGGCTATAAGGTTTGCCAGAGATGTGGCCATTGCGGCGCCTGCAACGCCCTTTCCAAGACCAAACATGGTAAAGCTGAGGCCGAATACGGTGATCTGCCTGGTTGGGAAAATGAACAGGAAGTTCATGATGGCGTTGCTGATATTGGAGCTCAGGTTGGCGATCATGGGGGTCCTGGTATCGCCCTGTCCTCTGAGAAACTGGCTGCAGAGTATGTTCACCACCAGGAAGAGCCTGGAATAGCCAAACCAGCGGATATACTGGCCTGAAGTCTCCCAGATATCGGGCTGGGCATTCATCCAGCGGGGAAGATTGTCCGGGAACACTACAACGAAAAGGAAGGTCATAAGGCCGCCCATGGCAAGAGCATAATAGATGGACTGCTGCATGACCTTAAGAGCGTCACCCTTGCGGCCTTCGCCTATCATTCTCGAAAAGGTGATTCCAAAGCCGGAGGCAAGGCCCATCATGATGCCTACCATCATGCCGACTATGGGCGAGCTGACCGCAACGGAAGCGGTGGCGTAAACTCCCAGGGATCCCACCATGGCGGTATCCACGTAGTTTACAAGGATGCTCATGAATTCTTCAATGATGGTCGGCCAAACCAGCATAAAAATAAGTTTCCTTGGATCCATATGGGGATCCAGGATGTTTACAGGTTTTCTTTTAGACAAAACAATAACTCCAGTCTGACAGTAATATTTTCAAGTGAATATTATTGCACTATTTTAGCTAAAAAGCTATTGATTATCTTCGGTTTCCTGCGAATCAGCCGCATTCATTGCGGCATTTTTGTCATATCCTTCAAGATCTTCACCCCACTCGAATTCCTTTATAAGTTTACGTTTGGTATTGAGCTTGTGGGCGGCGTAAAGCTGAGTAGTGGTCACATTGTCGTGGTCCAGCAGCTCCTGAACATCGTAGATGGAATTGCCCCTTCCGATGAGTGATGTGGCTGCTGTGGCTCTCAGCTTATGGGGGCTGTAGCCCTTGCTGCGGCTGGTGCCCATGGAAATAGAAGTGTATTTTTTAACTATCTGGCGTATCTGCCTGTCTGTGAGCCTGCTGCCCTGAAGGCTCAGAAGAAGCGCGTCCTTGTTCTCTTCGCTTAGGGAATCATCGGAGGCTCTTTCCAGGTTCACATAATCGCTGAAGGCCTGCGTTATGGTGTTATTTACAGGCATCAGAGATTCCTTGCCCCTTTTTCTGTATATCTTGAATTCGCCCCTGCTGAAGTTGAAGGAGCTAATATTCAGCTGCTGAAGCTCCGAAAGGCGGAGACCGTAGGTCACGAGTATAAGGAGTATCAGCTTGTCTCTGTATTTTGTCTTCTCCCAGAATTCCTTTTCCTTGTCCGTAAGGCCCTCACCGCTGCTTACGGCGTCCAGCATGCGCATGACCTCATCATCCTGAAGAGCCTTGATCTCCCGCTCTCCGGGCTTAGGCATGCGTATGGGATCGAAGCCGTCTGTGATGTTCTTCTGCACGAAGCCGTCCCTGTAAAGGTATTTGAAGAACACAGAGACCGCTGACTTTTTATGGCTCAGGGAGGCGTTCTGGTTCTCGAAAACGATCTTGCTGTCTCCGTTTTTGGAAGGCATCTTGTAGCGCCTGCAGTAATCTATGAAAGGATTTACGTCCTGGGATGTGATCTCGTCGAAGTCCTCTGGCTTGAAATCCTTTATGCTTTCGTATTTTTCCTGGAGGGCCGTCTCAGCCAGCAGATAGCGGAAATAAAAGCGTATGTCCCGAAGATATGACAGACGGGTCATGGGAAGATCGTTGTTTTTGAGGTACATGAAGTAGCCCCTCAGCCAGCTGGGAAGCTCCTGCTCGATCCTCTCGCACTCTTCTATTATCTGATTTTCCCGCTCCACCACATTGTCCGGCTTGTCGGATTTGTTGTGGACCTTAATACGCTCCCGCGCCATTTTAGTTCTCCTGATTCAAGGATCTGTGAATTATATCAAGTATCGTTTTATATGCTTCCTCGTTGAAGCTGAAGCCCTTAAGGCTGACCCATTCCATGTCCGGGTACTGATGCCTTAGCCAGGTGAGCTGGCGCTTGGCATAGCGGCGGCTGTTTCTTTTGATCTCTTCGGCGGCGCTTTCAGCAGGAAGCCCAAGGCTCAGCGCATGGATGATCTCCTTATATCCTATTCCCTTCATGGCCACATCGGCTTCAGTAAAGCCCATATCCATAAGCCTGTGGACCTCTTCGGCAAGGCCTGCCTCGTAGAGCTTGTCCACCCGAAGGTCTATCCTGCTGTATAGCTCTGCCCGGTCCCTGTCCAGACTTATGAGCACCGGACTGATATCTTCTGATGGCTTTCGCATCTCATCAAAGGAAGCCAGCTTTTCCTCACCCTTCTCAAGGCGCTCAATTGCCCTCAGGACGCGTTTTACATTGTTTTGATGTATTTCCCCGGCTGCGGCCTTATCGAGGCTGTAAAGGCGCTTCCAGAGCCTCTCAGGGCTATGTCCGGCCTCATCCCAGGCCTTCTGCCTCCAGCTGTCGTCTCCCTCCGGCGCAGAGAAGTCCATATCGTAGACCAGACTGCTTATATAAAGCCCCGTGCCTCCGGAAACTATGGGAAGCTTTCCGCGGGAGGCAATGTCCTTTATATAGCCCCTGGCAAGCCTCTGGTATTCAAAAACGTTGAAAGGCGTCCTGGGATCTATCTCATCCACCAGCCAGTGCCTGGCCATGGCCCGCTCTTCCTCAGTGGGCTTTGCGCTTCCGATATCCATGTATTTATATATCTGCATGGAATCCGCTGAAACTATCTCTCCGTTCATCTCCTGCGCCAGCCTTATGGCGTATTCAGTTTTTCCCACGGCTGTGGGGCCGCAGATAAAGACTGTGTCGGTCATTTCGTTCAGATTTTTATCTCTTTTCCCTTGGCGGGTTGAAAAGCTCTATGGCGCTGCTCATGCTTCCGTCCGCTGATACCTCAGAGGCGAAAATAGCGCAGTTTCCTATGTATCTGCTCCACCAGCCGCCCCCGGATTTCGGAGTCAGGTATTCTATAAGGCCCTTCATGGCTATGGCATGAGTGGAGAGAAGCACGTTTTCCTTAACGGCGTATTTCTTCACTTCCTCAAGTATATCTCCGCTGCGCTCGACG
>JAEEPD010000232.1 GCA_016284575.1 Bacillota bacterium
CACTGCTGCCGCGGAGCTGGCTGTGCCTCACATTGACGGGATACTTGATGTACTGAGAAACGCAAATCCCGAAAGGCTTTACAGCTATCTTGAGTCGGATCTTGAGATGGCACAGTTCAATGCATCCCAGTACCTGCAGCAGGCAAAAAGGGCTTTTGAGGACGGTCTTATGGACCGCAGCCACATGCTTGCCCGCCTGAAGAACGAGATAGATGCGGCAAATCCCCTGGCTGCTCTTGAGCAGGGCTTTGCCCTTGTAAGGATGGACGATGGTCAAAGGGCCGCAAGCGCAGAGCAGCTCAAGCCCGGAAGCAGAATATCGGTGATCTCTAATGACGGAAGCGTTTCCGCCGAGGTCCTGGAAAGAGAAGGTGAATAAATGGCTGAAAACAAATCAATGGACCTGGAGAGCATGAAGTTTGAGGATG
This sequence comes from Bacillota bacterium, assembly GCA_016284575.1. Classification (GTDB taxonomy): domain Bacteria; phylum Bacillota; class Clostridia; order Peptostreptococcales; family Anaerovoracaceae; genus RGIG2707. The sequence goes on from JAEEPD010000232.1 coordinate 429, forward strand.
CGCTTAAGGCCTTGTCCGATTGCGCAGAAAAGCTCAAGTCGGGCAAGCTTAGTCTAGATGAAAGCATAGATGTTTACAATAAAAGTATTATGTATTACAACCGCTGCAAGGCCATTCTGGACGGAGTTCAGCAGAAGATCGAGCTCTACAGACCCGAAACCGGCCGGACTGAGGATTTTGATCTGTAGGAGGAAGACATGAAAAGCAGAGAATATACAATGCTTAAGGACATGCTGGAAAACAGCCTCCTGTATAATCTTCCCGAGGTCCCTGAAAAGAGCAGGACTCTTTACGATTCAATGGTATACAGCCTTATGGCCGGCGGAAAGCGCATGAGGGGCGTTCTGTGCCTTGCTGCTGCCGATATCACAGGCCTCGACTACACTGAGCTTCTTCCCTTTGCCTGCGCCATCGAATACATTCAGGCCTATTCTCTCATCCACGACGATCTCCCGGCTCTGGACAACGACGATATGAGGCGGGGAAAGCCCACCAATCACAAGGTTTTTGGCGAGGATATGGCTATCCTTGCAGGCGACGGGCTTCTTTCCGCTGCCATGGAGACCATGTCCGTATTCTGCGCCTCCTTTGCGCTCAATGAAGGCGCTTCAAGAGAGCAGGTCAACGGCATGCTCATGGCCCAGGCCTGCATTTCCAGCGGTGTCGGTATAGGAGGCATGGTGGCAGGCCAGGTCACAGACGTTCAGAATGCAGGTAAGGATATCCCGGGCGAGCTTCTGGACTATATCCACCTTCACAAGACCGCCGATTTTATAAGGGCATCGGTGCTTGCAGGCCTTTTTGCAGGCTGCGCGGACCAGAAGACTGTGGAGGATTTTGAAAGCTATGCCGTCAACATGGGCATTGCCTTCCAGATCGCTGATGATATTGCAGACGGAGATCAGACCGATGAATGCTCCTATGTGACTCTTCACGGCATGGAGGCTGCCAGATCCAGGGCTGCAGAGCTCATAGAGACTGCCCGCAGGGCCATCGCAGACTACGAAGATAAGGCCTTAATATATAACGATATACTTGATTTTCTTCAGGAGCAGATATAAGAAATGCTGGAAGAACTGAAGTCCATGGACCGGGAGCAGCTCAATGCTCTCGCAGATGAACTGAGAAAAGAGCTTATAGAAAACACCTCAAAAACAGGGGGCCATCTGGCCTCCAATCTTGGCGTGGTGGAGCTTACCATAGCGCTGCACAGGGTGTTCGATACGCCGAAGGATAAGCTCATCTGGGATGTGGGTCACCAGGCCTACGTTCATAAAATGCTCACAGGCAGGCGGGATCAGATGAATACCCTTCGACAGTTCGGAGGCCTCAGCGGCTTTCCCAAGCGGGCTGAGTCCGAGCACGACATGTTCGACAGCGGCCACAGCGGTGGCTCCATCTCTGCTGCCTTAGGCTTTGCCTATGCAAGGGATCTGAAGGGCGAGGATTATTCCTGCGTGGCCGTAATTGGTGACGGCGCCCTGACAGGAGGCGTGGCTTTTGAGGCCATGAATGCCGCAGGAAGCTCCAAGTCCCACATTATAGTGGTCCTCAACGACAATGAGATGTCCATATCAAAGAATGTGGGAGGTCTCTCCAGGCATCTTCAGAAGCTTAGAATGACCAATGCCTATCTTGGCTTTAAGCGCAATATCAAAAGCGCCACGGAAAACAGTCCCGGCCTTTACCGTTTTCTCAGCAGGATAAGGGACGCCATTAAATTCGCATTCATGCCCGGCGTGGTTTTTGAAGAGCTTGGCTTCAAATATTTCGGACCCATCGACGGTCATGATGAGGCCCTGATGGAGCAGTATTTTTCCAGGGCGAAGGACATTGAGGGACCGGTGATGATCCATGTGATCACCAAAAAAGGCAAGGGCTTTGCTCCTGCCGAGGAAAACCCCGCCAAATATCACGGAGTGGGCCGCTTTGATCCCAAGACCGCTGATTCCAGAAAAGAAGAAAAGCATGGAAGCTGGTCAGAGGTTTTTGGAAAAGCCCTTCTTGAAGAGGCAAGGGCAGACAGCAGCATAGTTGCTGTCACGGCTGCAATGACAGACGGCACAGGGCTTACAGCCATGAAGGAGGCTTATCCCCAGAGAGTCGTGGACGCTGCCATTGCAGAGCAGCACGCCGTAAGCTTTGCGGCCGGCGCAGCGCTGAACGGCCTTAAGCCTGTAGTCGCCATCTATTCAACCTTCCTTCAGAGGGCTTATGATCAGGTGCTTACAGAGGTATGCCTTCAGAATCTGCCTGTTATTTTTGCGGTGGACAGGGCAGGCATCACAGGGGGCGATGGTGAGACTCACCAGGGCGCCTTCGATATCGAATACCTGAGCTCCATGCCAAATATGACTATTTTCAGCCCCAAAAACGACTGGGAGCTTAAGATGATGCTGAAAACAGCTCTGAGGCTGGGCACTCCCGTTGCAATCAGATATCCGAGAGGCAATGCTCCTGCGGCTTCGGAGGAGGATAAAGCCAGGGGCTTTAAACCCTCCACTGAGCTTGCAGCTGATGGAAAGGATATGCTCATACTTGCAGATGGCGCCTTTGCGGGTACAGCAAGGGAGGTAAGAGAGCTGCTCAGAGGGGAAGGCATAGATGCGGGAGTTGCGGATATCAAGGTCATAAAGCCTGTGGATCCGGACTTCCTGGAATACTGCGGAGGCCGAGGTTACAAGCTTATAGCAGTCCTTGAGGACGGCGACAGCTACAACGGCTATGGTACAGTATTCGCATCAAAGCTTGATAAATACAGCTGCGGGACCCAGGTGGAATGCTTCGGCTGGCCCGACAGCTTCATCCAGCACGGAACAGTAGATGAGCTCAGGACCGCCTACGGCCTGGATCCACAGTGGCTAAGCATCAGGATACGCGAAAGTTACATGAAAATAGACAGGAAGAGATGATTTGAAGACAAGATTAGATGTGCTGCTGGTCGAGCAGGGCTATTTCCAGTCAAGAGAAAAGGCCAAGGCCGCCATTATGGCAGGCCAGGTTTTTGTTGATGGACAGATCTCTGACAAGGCCGGCAATATGATAAAGGACGATGCCAGCATCGAAGTGAAGGGCGCCAGCTGTCCCTATGTAAGCAGGGGAGGCTTTAAGCTGGAGAAGGCGCTTAAGGTTTTCAATATCGATGTTGCCGGGAAGATATGCCTGGATATAGGTGCCTCCACCGGAGGCTTCACTGATGTGATGCTTCAAAACGGCGCCGCCAAAGTCTATTCCGTGGACGTGGGCTATGGGCAGCTGGACTACAAGCTCAGAAATGATGCCCGTGTGGTGAACATGGAAAAGTATAATTTCCGCTATGCTGTTCCTGAGGATTTTACGGATAAAATGGACTTTGCCTGCTCAGATGTGTCATTTATATCCCTTAAGCACATATTTCCGGCCTGTTCTCAGCTTCTTAAGGAGGGCGCTGAGATAGCCTTCCTGATAAAGCCTCAGTTTGAGGCCGAAAGGGAGCAGGTAGGGAAAAACGGCATCATAAAGGATCCGAAGGTCCATGCTGAGGTCATAAGTAAGGTCTGCGGCTATGCAGTTGAAGCTGGGTTTACAGTAAAATCATTAAGTTACTCTCCCGTGAAGGGCGCGAAAGGAAACATCGAATTCCTTCTTCACGCTCAAAAAGCGGCGCCGGAGGAATGTGCTGCACCTGATCCATCCTATATTGCACAGACAGTAAGCGAAGCACATCAGGGACTTGATATTTAGATAATTTTCAGGACGATCGGTCAATCTGTCCGGTTTATTAATTTGATTCGTATTATTGTTTTCCGAATCTAAACCGAGAAGCTGTAAGTGACTGAAAATGTCATGAGTCAGGGTTTCAGATCCTGCATTTCAATGTTTAAGCGAGGTAACAAATGGCATATACGCCAATGATGCAGCAATATCTTGCTACCAAGGAACAATATAAAGACTGCATACTATTCTTCCGTCTCGGGGACTTCTACGAGATGTTTTTCGACGATGCAATAACAGCTTCAAAGGATATGGAGGTTGTCCTTACCTCCAAGGCCTGCGGAGACGATGAAAAGGCACCCATGTGCGGCGTGCCTTATCATGCCGTGGAGACCTATGTGGCAAGGCTTCTGGAAAAGGGCCACAAGGTTGCCATAGCAGAGCAGATGGAGGATCCTGCTCTTGCAAAGGGCCTGGTCAAGCGCGAAGTCATAAGAGTCATCACCCCCGGGCCCGTCATAAGCCAGAACATGCTCAGCGAAAAGGAAAACAATTTCCTTGCAAGCATTTATATTTCAAATAATTCTGCAGCTATTTGCTGGTGCGATATCTCCACCGGCGAGTTTTCCGCGCTCCAGCTGACCGGCGAAGACCGCAGACAGATGCTGCTGGCGCAGATCACGAAGATCCAGCCCAAAGAGATCCT
>JAEEPD010000233.1 GCA_016284575.1 Bacillota bacterium
ACCCTCACCGCCTACAGTCTTTATTTCGGCTCTGTCGCCGATCTTAAGTTCACTTAATTTCATTATGATAATCCTGTCAGCTAACGATTAGTAGTTGTCGTACGCTAACGATTATAACATAAGTCGCAGGTTATTCAAGGGTAACTTCAAAAAAAGAACCCTGCTTTTCAGCAGAGCCCCTCTCTTCCTGGCTTTCAGTTTTTACGACTCCGGGCCGGATTGCCCCAGGGCAGATATAAAAGCAGCCAGATTATCATCAGCATCAGAGGAAGACCTGCAAGATAGCCCGGGCTTCCTAGCCATTTTTCGAACAGCTCCAGAGGAGACCCTGGAGACGGCCAGTTGAGGAAAAAGAAGTTCTGGTCCAGCGCTTTATCGATCACGTATATGGGTATGCACATGCCTATGCCTACTGCAAAGCAGAGAGGAAGCTTTCTCGCATCCGGCCTGAGATCTCCGCCTGCTATCCTTATCCAGGGGTATGCCATAAGCAGGCCGTGGATCACGAAGCTCCTTATGCTGTAAAGGTTCCACCAGGGCAGGCTGACCCAGTCGGGGAAGATCAGAGCCATGGCAGCTCCCGGCATGAAAAGGCAGTAGCAGAGCTCTGAAAGCAGCCTGTTATCCTGTCTGGCATCCATGAATTCCGCAAAAATCGCCAGGCCGCAGAGGTCCAGAGGCAGATAGTTAAGAGCATAGCGTCCGGTGACGATCATTACAGCGTCGCCGGCGATCTGCAGGATCAGTGTCGCCTCAGTGAGAGCCCTAAGGACCCGCCGCCGTCCTGCAGCATCCATGCTCCTGCAGACAAGACTGGCAGTACACGCCAAAAGTATCAGCGCTGCAAACCAGAGCCTGTGGGGCACGCTGTAGAGGCCAAAGCCCACGCCCGGGGGGACAGTTTCAGTTGTAGCCAGGAATAATTCAGACATCTCGGTCTCCCGGACCCGCTGCGCTGCCCTGAAGCAGCTAATCCTCCGGGTAGAGGTCCCCCTCCGGGTAGAGGTCCCTGCTGTAATCGTAGACCTCGTCCCGCTTGAACTTGCTCTTGTTTCCGTCCATGGCCAGGTTCCAGCTCATCATCTCGCCGCCGTAGGGGGCGCAGTATGCTCTGCGGTCCTTGTTGTCCTCGAAGAAGCGTATCGTGCCCTCCACGTAGTTGTAGGAGATGCTGCCCTTGGGAGCCTTTTTTTCGTACTGTATGTACATGCCCACGATGCCGCCGTTGTGCACATAGCCGTGGTCGGAATCGTAGCCGCTGATGAAGATATCGCAGTGATCGACATTTATATAGCCGGCTGCATAGGCGCCACCCATAAACTGCTCATCCCTGTGCTCCCTGTCCTGATCCACGCATACAAGAGTGCATTCCACAGTAGATCCTTTTATGTAACCTTTTCCGAAACCCGCAAATCCGCCTATGCCAAAGCTCTTGCTGGTGGTGTACAGATCTCCCCTTCCGCAGACATACACATTTTCAACGGTGGAGTCTGCCATCCAGCCGGTCAGAAGCCCCGCAAAGGCGCAGTCCGATCCCTCATCGCAGGTCAGCTGGCTGACCATAATAATAACATCGTGCACATAAGCATTTTCCAGGCAGCCGAAAAAGCCGGAGAACACCGTGGCATAGCGCTTCATGTTACCGTCGAAGGTGACCCTTACATCCCCGGAGATCCCTTTAATATCAAGTCCCGCGATGGTATAGCCGCAGCCGTCCAGTTCACCGAAAAAGTCCACCGGGGTCCACTCTTGGCCGCTCATGTCGATGTCCGCTCCCAGGCGGTATCTGGCGCCCTGGTGACGTCCCAGCTCAAAAAGCTGGTCCGGCTGAGTTATTACATAGTATCCGTCCTTAAGCTGGTCCGAAAAATCGTCCGCAAAGGCCACGGCTGTAAAGGCAAATACGAGAGCGGCAAGGAGCGCCGCGAAAAGCACTGTTCTTCTGATAAATGTTTTTTTCATGTAATCTTATCCCTCCGTCCCTCAGGACAGCTTTTATTATCTATAATCGATCCTGCACATCCTGTTAAGATCCGCATCCGTCCAGGAGGCGATGGCCCTGATGTCCTCCGGACGGGTCCGGCAGCAGCCTCCTATATAGCGGGCTCCCTCCATAAACCAGTCCCTTGCCATGGCTTCAAAGGGGCTTCCCGCCCTTCCTCTGCTCCAGCTCTTGTTTATGCCGTCGTAGGTCTCGCCGCTGTTGGGATATACGCAGATGTCCTTTTCCGTCAGCCCCTTCAGCCGCCTTACTATGCCTCTGACCAGCTCCGGGGGACTGCAGTTTACCCCAAGGGCGATAAGGCCGGGAAGATCATTAAGCTCCTTTGCCAGTTCCTCCAGGCTGTTTCCGCCGCAGGTCCTGTGCTCTGAAAGAAATGTGAAGCTGACCCAGTATTTTGCCCCAAGCTCCTCCAGCATCTCGGCGCAGGCAAGGGCTTCGTCCAGCCTCGGCATGGTCTCAACCGCAAAAAGCTCGGCTCCGGCATCCTTCAGGATCTGAATGCGGGGAAGGTGGAAATCCCGGTATTCCCTGCCGGACAGTCTGTAGAGACCCGTATATTCGCTGCCGTCTGAGAGATAGGCTCCGTAGGGCCCTATGTCTCCCGCGGCCAGTGGATAGGGACGGCCGCTATCCTTTCCTGCAGGAAGCGATTCAGCTCCATCCTCCATGGGAAGGCCTTCCCACCAGGCTTTTCTTGCCTCCAGCACCAGCTCCATGGACCTTCTGATAAGCCCCTCAGCCTCTTCTGCGCTGTAGCCAGCCTCCATAAAGCCTCTGGTGCTTCCCTGATAGCTGGCGCAGGTGACTATATCAGCCCCGGCAGCGAAGTAGTCCCAGTGTATGCGCCTTATGGCCTCGGGAGCCCTGTCCAGAAGTCTGGCGCTCCAGAGCCTGTCATTTACATCATAGCCCCGCCGCTCCAGCTCAGTCCCCATGGGACCATCCATCACTACCAGCCTTTTTGCGGCTTCCTTTATGATCCGGTCTGTGCAGTTTTCTTCGAAGCTCAATACCATGAAAGCCTCCCCGAGTATCCATTCTATGGCAGCTATTATACACCAGAAGGCCCCTGTATACTATCAAAAAACGAAAACAGAGGACCGGTGGCCGGTCCCCTGCCTTAAGCGTCAGCTTTTATTTATGATCCTTGAGCCAGCGTCTGAAATCCAGCACCAGCTGCCCCAGGACGCCGTTGTGGAAGATGGTGCTGCCATCCCGAACATCCCTGAGAACATCAAAGGCCTGTTTTTCCATAGCCTCCGGGATGCCGTAGAAGGCCTCCGCAATGGCCCCTGTCATGGCGCCGATGGTATCCGAGTCCCCTCCTATGGAGATGGCCTTAAGTATGGCATCCTCAAAGCCCGTGCTCTCCAGAAAAGCCTCTATGGCCTGGGGGCAGGAGCCCTGACAGCTGACATCGAACTCATACCGGAGACGTATCTCGTCCAGGGTGAAGTCCAGCCTATAGAAATCAGCCTCTATGAACTTCCTTATCTCCTCCTTCGAGCTGCCCGTCCTCGCCAGATATATGGCGGCGGCAATGGCCTGGGCTCCCTTTATGCCCTCCGGGTGGCTGTGGGTGACCTCCGCAGTCAGCTTCGCAGCGTGCAGTGTGTCCTCCAGGCTGTCATACATCCAGCCCACCGGGGATACCCTCATGCCGGAGCCGTTGCCCCAGCTGTTGTAGGGCTTCACGTCCACATCGCGGAGCCAGTTGTAGAACCTTCCGCCGTAGCCCGCTCCCGGGAACAGGTGGCCGTAATACTGCATGGAAAAGACCAGCGTCTGCCTTATCTTCCTGTCGCTGTCCCCCCAGGAATCCATAAGAGCCCTCGCCACAGCAGCGGTCATCACAGAATCGTCGGTGGGATAGCAGCCCTCTCCGAACAGCACAAGCTTATTGATATCCTTTTCGTTATTGAATTCGTAGATGGATCCGCAGATATCCCCTATCATTGCTCCAAGCATAGCGTACCTCCTTTTTGTATTCATCATTACTGCAATTTCTGTTTACGGTCTGATGATACAATACGCGATCGGGTTTTTCGTCCACAGACGGTGGACGTTTTTGAAAGCTCCTATTTTTCCGCTCCGATAAGCCTGCTGTAGCCGTACTTAAGCAGCTGCTCGTTGAATTCCCAGATGTCATAGATCCGGTTCTTAAGAAAATATGTGACGATAATATCGTACTTGTTCGCGCTGCTGAGGGCTATGCCTGCGGCGCTGAAGAAGGGAACGGCCTCCTCGTATGTCAGCTTGAGGGCAAAGCTGAGGCCTACAACTGTCTCCATGGAGGGCTTTGCCACGCCTCCGCTCACCAGCTTGCTGAAGGCTGACTTGCTTACGCAGGCCTCCTTATAAAGCTGGGAAGGCTTGCTTACGCCCTTCTCGTTCATGTACCTGTAGAGCATGTCCACAAAGCCCTCGCTTTGCTCTTTTATCATCTGATCCAGAGATTTTTCCTCACTGCCGGCAGGCTTAAGCCCTCCCTTTATGAGGCCGTCCAGATCCCCTGCCATGGACAGAGCTATGCGCTTTGCAGCTTCTCCGTATATGACAAGATACACATCCATGTCCGTGTAGAGCTGCAGGTACTCGGTGATGGCGCTTACAGCAATCTCCAGGGCTCTGGGTATGGGAAAGCCCATATTGCCAGAGGCTATCAGAGGAAAAGCCGCGGAGCTGCAGCCCAGACTGTCTGCCAGCTCAAGAGAGGAGCGGTAGCAGCTCCTGAGTATGGCTGCCTCGCCCCTTTTGCCGCCCACGTACCTGGGTATGCAGGTGTGTATCAAATACCTCGCCGGAATGTTATAGGCATGGGTCCAGATGGCTTCGCCGGGCTTAAGAAGGCCCCTTTTCTCCCTGCATTCGGCCTCAAGCTCCGGTCCGCCCAGGCTGTGAAGGAGCTCATCTACCCCGGAATAGCCTGTGAGCTCCGGATTGGTGGAATTGACTATGGCATCCGCCTCCACGGCGGTAATGTTTTTGTAAATAACGGTCAGGCTCATAGCTTACTCTGTTCTCGCATAAACTCTGTAAAGCTCGGTATATTCTATCTTTTTCGCCGGATAATTGGACTGCATCAGGCTTATATGATCCGCCAACGTAAAGAAGGGGCCAGAAAGCAGCTCGTCTGAGGCTGCCCGCCCTATATTCATATCCCTTGCCAGGGTGATGTGGGGCCTGAAGCGCTTTGTATCGGGCTTAAAGCCGGCAGTCCTCAGCCTCTGGATCAGTTCCTTCTGAAGCTTCATAAGCGCAGGCTCCTCGGTGAGCCCTATCCACCAGAGCTCCGCATCCCGCCGGAAGCAGCCTGTCTTATCAAAGCACAGCCTTAGCATTGGAAACTCCAGGCTGTCCAAAACAGCCTCAAGCTCCGGGACCCCTGACTCATCCACATCCCCAAGAAAAGCCAGGGTAAGATGCAGATTTTCAGGAGATGCAAAACGCCCCCGGCCCTTCTCCCTCAGCCCCTGCTGGACCTTAAGGAGCCTGTCCTTTATTTCATCATCAAAATTGATGGAGATAAATAGCCTCATGGGGGATCCACCTATCTTTTAAGAAAGCTTTTTACGTCATCAGCCTTTGCATCCAGAAGGCTGCAGATATGATCAACCAGCCTTTCGTACGATTCCCTGGGCTCCCTGCTGTACATGGCTGAGATTTTGGTCTCCCCCATGAACTGCTCCGGGGTGGCGTATTCTGCCACGCCCCAGCCGTATTCTTTTCCATGGCGGTCCTGCAGATACTTAAAATCCGATATAAGTACAAAGCACTGGGCCTGCAGCCTGTTGATGCTGGTGTCAAAGCCCTTCCGGCCATTTTTGCCGTAGCCGCCCAGAGCCTTCAGGTCCTTGGAAAGCAGCGGACCATTGGCCTCGATCAGCTCATAAAGGTACCTGTCCTTATAGGGCGCCAGTCCGTCGTTGAAAAAGCCCTCGTAGTCGTAGCCGTCGCGGCGGAAATTGGCAAGGTCTAAGAACCAGTCCCGGCTGACGAAGGCCGCCTTCCTTTCGAAGAACTTGTCGTAGGCGCAGCCGGTCTCTCTTATGACAGGCCCCTTCCACTCCCAGACACCCTCTTCGTCATCCGAAAACCAGGCCTTCGGCGCCACATGCTCCTCTATGGAAAAGCCCTTCAGAGAATTGCAGAAAT
>JAEEPD010000234.1 GCA_016284575.1 Bacillota bacterium
CAGAGAAGACACAGCCAACATCCATAAAAACGTGATAATCGCCCTTATCCCCCAGCTTCTGGTGTCAATCTGGATCTTCGGCTGGAGGGCTCTGGTCCTGACCGCAGCCTGCACAGCCTTCTGCGTAATATTTGAATGGGTCATCAGAAGAGTTCTGGGCCGCAGCAGCACCATAGGGGACCTGAGCGCAGTCATCACCGGCATTCTGCTGGCCTTCTGCCTGCCCGTTTCCATACCCCTTTGGATGGCAGCAGTGGGATGCTTCAGCGCCATAGTGGTGGTGAAGCAGCTCTTCGGAGGCCTGGGACAGAACTTCGCGAATCCCGCAAATACGGCAAGGATAGTGCTTCTCCTGAGCTTCCCCACCGCCATGAACAGCTGGGCTGTGACCAGCCGCATGAGCGAAGCAGTCCGCTCAGCCGCCGGTATCGAAGGCGTCACAGGACCCACGCCCCTGATGCTTTTTGCGGAAAACAAGAACGTGCCAACGAATATGGACCTTTTCCTTGGCCGGGTCAACGGCCCCATGGGAGAGATAAGCGGCCTGGCCCTTCTTATAGGCGGAGCCTGGCTCATCTATAAGAAGATAATCGGACCCGAGATACCCGCGAGCTTTATTGGCACGGTGGCCCTCATGTCCCTTATCATGGGCATGGATCCCCTCTTCCACATCCTGGCCGGAGGCGTTATGCTTGGGGCCTTCTTCATGGCCTGCGACTACACCACCAGCCCCGTCACAGCCTCAGGGAAGATCATCTTCGGCATAGGCTGCGGCCTTTTCACCATGCTTATACGGGCCTACGCCATCTACCCGGAAGGCGTGCCCTTTGCCATACTTCTTATGAACATTCTTACGCCTCTCATAGACAGGGTGACCAGAATCAAGCCTGTGAGAGCGGAAAACCGGAAAGGCGGTGAGAACTGATGCCTGAGGAAAGACGTTCAAGCCCCATAGGAGAAGCTGTGGTCCTGCTCTCCATCATTCTTGTGACCGCCCTGCTGCTGTTCGTGATCCATCAGGTGACCGCGCCCCAGATCGAAAAGCAGGAGGCGCTGCAGACTGAAAGCCTGCTCGCTGAGCTTCTTCCCGACGGCGAGGATTTTTCCCTCGCTGAGGATGCGGAGCCCATGGAGGGCATAGTCAGCATTTACCGGGCGGGAAATGACGAGGGCTACGTGATCGTTTCCGCCGTCAAGGACCTTCAGGGGCCGGTGACGGTAATGACCGCCATAGACCGGGAGGGCCAGATAACTGCCGTGAGAGCGACCGAAGGCGAAGCAGGAAACACTGAGAAAAAGCCTGCTCTGCCGGGCTTTATAGACCAGTACACAGCCTCCGGAAACATTACCGGAGCAAGGATCAGTGAGGATGCGAAGGGCCTTGAGCTGCCCGCTGGCGCCCCCTATTCAAGAAGAGCCGTAATTAGCGGCGTTAACCTTGCGGTGATGCAGTACAAGGAGCTGCTTGGGGACGCAGGCGCAGATGTAGATGAAGAGAAGGGAGGGGACCAGCAGTGAAAAGAAAAATGGATATCTTTCTGGACGGGCTTCTTCGGCAGAACCCCCTTCTGGTGCTGCTCCTCGGTGTGGGCCCCAGCCTCTCCGTTTCGACCCACGCCTCAGACGCCCTTCGGATGGGCCTTTGCGTAAGCTTTATACTGATAATCTCCAACATCATGCTGTCGGCTCTTAAGCGCATCATCCCCCAGGCCGTGCGCATACCCTGCTATGTTACTGTGATCGCCGGCATGGTGACTCTGCAGCAGATGCTGCTGAGGGCCTACCTTCCGGGCAGCTATGCCTCTGTGGGCCCCTACCTGTCCCTGACCGTCATAAACTGCATTATTCTTGGCCGGGCAGAGGCCTTCGCCAGCAGAAACAGCATTGCGAACTCAGCTCTGGACGGCTTTTCCATGGGACTGGGATACACTGCCATTCTGACCATTACAGCCATGATACGCGAGCTCTTCGGCTATGGTACCCTCTTCGGCATGGATGTGACCTTCGGGCGCATCACCCCCATGAGCATCTTCCTGATGGCTCCCGGCGGGCTCTTCGTCTTAGGCTGCCTTGCAGCGCTGATAAAAAAGATAAGCGCTTCCGCGGCTGAGGAAGGAGGGCAGGAGAAATGAGAAGCCTTTTATGGGTCATAATGAGCGCTGTTCTTGCCAACAACCTGGTCCTGGTGAAATTTCAGGGCCTGACGCCCTTCCTCGGAACCACGGGCAGGCTGCGCTCTGCCCTCCACATGTCCCTTATAACCTGGGGGCTCATGACGGCAGGCACTGCAATAACCTGGCCCCTGCAGCACTTTGTCATTGGGCCGAAGGGGCTGGATTACATGAGTGTAGTCATCTTCGCCCTGGTGATAGCTGCTCTTGTGCAGTTCATGGAGCGGGTCATTAAAAGCCTTAAGCCCGGGATACTGGAGGAGCTGGGCATTTATCCTGTGCTGCTGGCTGCAAACAGCGCGGTCCTGGGTGTCTGCACGGACAGCATGCTGGCTTCCACCGGCTACGGAGATGCAGTCTTCACAGCCTTTGGAGCCGGTCTTGGCTTTTTCATAGCCATGATGATGTTTGCCGGTATCCAGGAGCGGATCGAAGACAACGACATCCCCGAATCCTTCAGGGGCGTGCCCGCCACCCTGATTGCAGCAGCCATAGTGAGCCTCAGCTTTATGGGCTTCTACGGCATAGTGGACGGGATCTTTGGAATGTAAAAAAAATGACTGCTGCGGAGGACTTCCGCAGCAGTTTTTTCATGCTTTATTTAAGCTGATGCATAAGATCTTTATTGCGCTCGTAGAGCTCGCCGAAGATCTTTTTGTATTTCTGATATTTGCCGTAGCTTTCCATGTCCGGCTCCACCACCCGGGCTATGCGGATGGCGCTCCGAAGTTCCTTAAAGCTTTGGAAGCGTCCGTCTGCCAGAGCAGCCATGAGGGCGTCGCCGTAGGAAGCGCCCACAGTCACCTCCGGGATCTCCACCTGCCTGCCCAGTATGTCCGCCGTGATCTGCATCCAGGCGGCATTTTTAGTGCCTCCGCCCACGGCCATTATGTGCTTCAGCTCTATGCCGTGCTCCTCCATGATGTCCGCGTGCTGGGCGATGCTGTAGCCCACCCCCTCCAGAGCCGATTTGTACATGTGGGCTCTGCCGTGCTTCAGGGTCAGGCCGAAGATAAGGCCTCTGGCCGATGGGTCGTTTATCGGGGTGCGCTCCCCGGCAAAATAGGGGAGGGTGATGAGGCCATCGCTGCCCGCAGGTATGGCGTCCAGCCCCGAATAGAGCTCGGTGCCGCTGACCATGGTGGTGAAGGCGTTTTTGCCCCCTGCAGCCTCCTCGCTCAGAAGATCAGGGAATATCACGTCTCTGTACCAGCGGGTGAGGGTCCCGGCGGTGTTGGTGGCGCCTGACACGCTGTAGCAGCCGGGGACAGTGAAATTATTGCCCCTTACCCGGTCGTCCCGCACCAGGTGGTCCGTGCAGCAGTAGATGAAAAGGGTGGAGCCGAACTGCAGCATCATGTCTCCCGGGTCCAGAACGCCCACGCTTATGGCCTCAGCAGTGGAGTCCCCGGTGCCTGTTATGACCGCTGTTCCCTCCGCAAGGCCCGTCTCGCGGGCTGCCTGAGCCGTCACCCGTCCTGCGAAGGCGTTCACCTGCTGAGCAGCAGCCAGCTGGTCCGGCCTGCAGAAAAGAGCGCATTCATCTTCGTTAATGCTGCCGTCAGCCCTGTAAAGAGGCTTGAAGGACGCCTTGGCAAGAAACTGGTCGATGACGTAGTTTCCGGTGAGCTTCGCGGCGATGAAGGAGGCCCCGGTCAGGAATTTGCAGGCCTTTTCCCAGACCGCGGGCTCGTTGTTCTTTATCCAGAGTATCTTGGGGGATACGTCGCTGGTGACTATGGGGCCGCCGAAGAGCTCCCTGACCCGGTCCGGGCCGTAGTGATCCGTGAGCCAGCGGATCTCCTCCACGGCTCTCGAATCGATGCCGTAGAGAATGGCCTTTCTTAAGGGCCTGCAGTTTTCATCCACCGGCAGGCAGTCGCTGCCCAGAGTGCTTCCGCCCACGCAGGCTATATCCGCCGGATCCACGCCGGAGGAGGCTATCAGAGCCTTTGAAAGGCGGCAGAAATCACCCCACCAGACAGCCTCGGCATCGTGCTCGTAAAAGCCCTCCCGGGGATTTTCCATGCCGTGGGGACAGCTCTCCTGCGCAGCTATCCTGCAGCCCTCATCTATCAGGACCCCCTTGCTCTCAAAGGTCCCGATGTCTATGCCCATGTAGTATTTCGGCATTTTACAGCGCCTTTCTGTAGTCCTTTACTATGTCCATGAATTCCTTAACAAGCTCCGGGTCCGCATGGCCGCTGAAGCCGCCCCGCTTGAAGGCCGTGCCCACCAGGGCGCCGTCGCAGACGCTGAGCATGCGGGTGATGTTCGCAGCGGTGCAGCCGGTGTTGGCAAACACGGGAACATTGCCCGAAACGGAGCGAACCTCCTCGATGAGAGACGTATCGGTCTCGCTGCCTGCGCTGGCTCCGGAAACGCAGAGCCCGTCGGGAAGATCGTGGAATATGATGGATTTTGTTATCTTTTTAATGTCCCGGGGCGCCAGATAGGTATCGGACTCGGGATTCACCTTGAACAGCATCTTCAGGTCCGGCCGTCCCAGCTCCTGTCTGCGGCGCACATAGGCGGCGGGGTCCGTATCGGTGATGCCGCTCTCTCCTATGTATGCCCCGGTAAAGGTGTTGCGCACGAAATCCGCACCCAGTGCCGCACCCATTTCCACCGTCGCCATGGGGTTAAGCACCACATTCACGCCGAAGGGTATGCTCAGGGACTCCCTGAGACGGCCGATAACGTAGGCCATGGCGGAGATGGTCACCGCAGGAGCCCTGTGCTGATAGGGCAGGCTGAATTCGTTGGCTATGAGCACGCCGTCCACACCGCCCCTCTGAAGGGCATCCAGCTCCTTAAGAGCGCATTCAGTCACATATTCCAGGCCTTTTTCCGCGTCGAAAAGGGGGTCACCCGGCAGCGCTCTCAGGTGCAGCAGCGCAATAACAGGCTTCTTGACTCTGAATAGTTCTTCTGTCCACATTGTTTTTTCCTCGCAGTATTATTCCGGCCGGAGGCCGCAGCCCGGTAAGCCATAGGGCCGCCCGTGCCTTACGGAGCGGGATCAGTAAAGATACTCGCTCCAGACCTCCAGATTCTTCTGATCGTATTCGAAGGGCTTAAGGTAGTAGGGACCGTAGGTCAGCTCCTGGCTGAGCATGCCGCTGTAGCCGTTGGCCTTCAGGACCTTCAGATCCTCTCCCAGATTTCTGGTGCCCTCGCCCCAGATGAAGTGGTAATAGGGATTTCCGTCCACCATGTGGGTGTGGATTATGTTCTCGGGACCGAAAAGATCGAACCAGTCCTGTATGCTCTCCCCTGCCACCCCCATGGCCGTGAAGTCTATCATGGCTCTGAATCTGGGGCTGCCCACCTTGTCCATTATATACTTTATATCCGCCGCGCGCCAGCCAATGAGGGATTCCTGAGGCCTCAGGGATTCGCAGGCCATAGTAACATCCAGGCTCTCCCCAAGCTCCGCCAGCCGCTGGAACATCTCTATGCAGCGCTGCCTGCCCAGCTCCGGAGCCTCGTTCCAGTAGCCCCAGCCGGTGTTGGCCTGCATGATATGGCAGTCCAGTTCAGCCGCCAGCCTCATGGCGTTGGCGAAGTAGCTGTAGGTCTGCTCTATGACGTCCTTTTCTCTGACTGCGAACTGGTAGCGGAAGCGGCAGTTCTGGGCGGAAATGACCCTCACCTTCAGCCCGTGGTCCTTCAGCAGCTGCTTCTGGCTGCTGACGTCA
>JAEEPD010000235.1 GCA_016284575.1 Bacillota bacterium
ACAACGCTGTGGATATCGATTTTACCGTGCTTCTGACACACATCGGATTCGAGGAGGATAAGGCTCTGGCTGCCATGCTGGATCCCGCATGGGGCGTGGACGTCATAATCGGCGGACATTCCCACACCTTCCTGACCGAACCTGCTGTTGTTAACGGGATCCCCATCGTTCAGGCGGGTACCGGCACCGACCAGATCGGCCGTTTCGATATACTGATCGACACTGACAACAACTGCATAGACAGCTATAAATGGACACCGGTTCCGATCAACGACAAGACCTGTCCGAGAGACACCGCCATAGAAGAGCTCATTCACAATTTCAAGAGCCGCACTGATGATAAGTATGGACGCATACTTACCAAGTTTGTCCGTCAGCTTACCCATCCGGACCGTTTCCGCGAGACCGAGCTTGGTGATCTTTTCAGCGATATCCTTCGCGATGCCATCGGAGCCGACATCTTCCTGCTGGGTTCAGGCAGCATCAGAAACGAGCAGCTGGGTCCCGTGGTAACTCTGGGCGATCTTCGCGAGTGCTTCCCCTATGACGACCCCGTTCATCTGGTTTACGCCACCGGCGCGCAGCTGAGACACATGCTTCTCCACATGTGCAGAGACGGCGCCTTCGCAGGAGAGCATACCGAGTTCTACCAGCTCTCCAGTGGCCTTTATGCGGAGTACGATCAGGAAACCCATTCCTTCCTTCGCTTTGAGTTCATTGGCGAACCTATAGAAGATGACCGCGTATTCAGTGTAGGTCTTCAGCACTTCCACTACAAAAATATGAGCGAATCCTTTGACGTAACTCAGGAAGAACTCAAGCAGAAGCATCCCGACCGCGTGTTATCGACCTCCTGTGTACAGATCATCGAAGAGGTCCTCAGCGAGGGCAGGCTTCAGGACGCCAAAGGGGAGGGCAGACTGGTGCTGCATCTGCTCAAAGACAAGAAGATCAGGCAGATTCCCGTTATACTCGATACCGATCCCGGCGTGGATGACACTCTGGCTATGAAGATGGCCTTTGCGGATCCCAGACTGGATGTGCGTCTGGTCTGCTCTGTGGCAGGCAATGTAAATCTGGACCTGACTACGGCAAATTCCCTGTTCCTGACCAAGGAATTCGGAGGAGACATCCCTGTCGCCAAGGGCAACACCAGCCTGCTGGGCAGAAAGACCATAGATGCTTCCGGCATTCACGGGCAGGGCGGCATAGGAAACTATATGCTTCCGGGAAGAGACTACAAGCTGGATGACAGAGATGCTGTAACGGCGATCTATGAGACGCTATGCGCTTCCGAGGAGAAGATCTGCCTGGTCACCTTCGGCCCGCTGACTAATATAGCCATGCTCCTGCAGGCACATCCGGATGCAGTTGAACACATCGAACGTCTCTATGCCATGATCACCTCCAAGGATGGCAGCGGAAACATCACAGACTATGCAGAGTTCAATGCTTACTGCGATCCCGAGGCTCTGGATGCAGTTATCAAGTCCGGTATTGAGATCATCTTCGCTCCTATGCATCTTGGAAGAGACGCTAAGCTCTCTTATGGTGACATACTTGAAAGAAGCGAGGGCACTCCCTTCGGCGGACTCCTCAGAGCTGCATTTGAGGGCTACAAGGACGAGGCTGCAGGCGAGGGCTATGTGGCCATGTACGATGCCAATGCCGTGGCTGCAGTGCTGCACCCGGATCTCTATGAATTCGTGCGCTGCACACCGTCTGTCAACACCACTGACAAGCCGGGCCAGACCTTCCTGACCCCGGACGACAAGGGCAAGTACTTCTACCTGGAGATCAAGGACAGACCCGCTCTTGCAGAAGCCATGCTTACAGACATGTTCGGCAAGAAGGCATAAAGAGGCTTCCGGCTCAAACTGAATTAAAGAAAACCCGGCCATACGGCCGGGTTTTTGACTGCAGAAAAATAGTTTCAAAATGGCTGAAAACTCATTTTTTATTCAAATAAATATATACAGATACTGACTGCGAACTGTATGGCGGGAACGGATATCTTCATGCCTGCAGATCTCATGGTTTAAAAGAGTAAAAACATCACCATAAAATCACGCGGGGGCTTGACAAGTGTGATATAATACTCTCGCAAGCGCTTTTAAAGCGTTGTTTTGCGTTGTGCCTAAATGCTGAGAGGGCGCAGCGCAGACCAAAACCGATAACAAAAAGTTTACACATAAAGAAAGGAAGTATCATGACCAAAATTGATATTTACTCCGGCTTCCTCGGAGCCGGAAAGACCACACTTATCAATAAGCTTGTTGCTGAGGCATACAAGGACCAGAAGATCGTCATCATCGAG
>JAEEPD010000236.1 GCA_016284575.1 Bacillota bacterium
GAAGCGGTCGTCATCCCCGTGGATTATGAGTATCGGAAGCTCTGTTTTTGCCACTTCAGCAGCGGCCGTAGTCTCCGAAAGATCGAAGCCTGCCCGAAGCCTGGCCCCGGCCCTGGCGATGGGCACTGAAAGCTCGCCAGGGATATTCATATCCTGCGCCACCTTTTTAATTATCTCTGCCGGCGACGAATAGGGGCAGTCCGCCACTATGCCTCTGGTATTTGGGGGAAGCTTGAGGCTGCTGGCCATGAGCACCGTCGCGGCTCCCATGGAAATGCCGTAAAGATAAAGGGCAGGCTTTTCAAAGCGGCCATCAGCTCCCGGCACCGCCTTCTGCAGCCTGTCATAGGCATACCAGGCCCAGTCCCTGCAGTCATAGCGCTCGTAGATGCCGAAGGTAAGGCTCTCCCCTTCGCTGTTCATGTGCCCTCTCTGATCCGGCAGCAGCACATTGAAGCCCATGTCCAGAAGCTCGTTAGCCCCGCCCATAAAGTCCCTTATGGCAGTGCCGTGCCAGCCGTGCATGAGAAGAGCCGTGGGGGCATCATCGCTCTGATGATACCACCTGCCGTAAAGCTTAAGACCGTCGAAGCTGCTGATCCAGACCTCCTCAAAGGGTCTGGCCTTGAGCCTTGAGATCTGCTCCAGGTTCAGCTCCCTGTACTGATCGTACTGCTCGCCTGTCAGAAGCTGATAATCAGGGTCGCTGCCCTCCTTCCTTGGCTTGCAGTAAAAGGCTTTTTTATATGCGTATTCGCTGGCACCAGCTGCAGCTGCGGCGATGACAGCCCCGCCGAGGACTATGCCTCTTACGATATTTTTCTTTTTCATAAATGTTTCGTCTCCAGGTACCGTTTTTTTAAGTATATCATGAAAATATGCCCTGATTAAATGCCTCTTTTGTGAATTCTTTTCAATGCAGGACAGCCCCTTTTGTGTTATCATAACTGTGAAAACCGATGCTGGCGGCCTGAAGGCCGCCATATACTGCAAGGAGGTAGTTATGTTTTACAAGGATTTCAAGGAGCTGAAGCTCTCTGCGCTGGGACTGGGCTGCATGCGTCTTCCCGTGCTTGACGAGGATCCGGGCAAGATCGACCAGGAGACCGTGGACAAGATGGTCGCCTATGCCCTGGACCACGGCATCAATTATTTCGACACCGCCTGGATGTATCACAAGGGCAATTCCGAGATCGCCATCGGCAAAGCCCTGGCAAAGCACCCCAGGGAAAGCTTCTATCTTTCCAGCAAGTTCCCCGGCTACGATTCTGCCAACATGAGCAGCGCAAAGGAGATCTTTGAAAAACAGCTGGAAAAGTGCGGCGTGGATTATTTCGACTTTTATCTGATGCACAACATCAACGAAAACAACCAGGCCTTCTATCTTGAGGATAAGGAGGTATGGGAATACTTCGCTTCCGAGGTAAAGGCCGGCCGCATTAAACATCTTGGCTTCTCCTGCCATGGCCAGCACGACCTTCTGAAGAAGGTCCTGGACAAGTACGGCGACATTCTCGAATTCTGCCAGATCCAGCTGAACTGGCTCGACTGGAAGCTTCAGAACGCAAAGGCCAAGGTCGAGATGATCGAAAGCTGCGGCCTTCCCGTGTGGGTAATGGAGCCCGTAAGAGGCGGCAGACTGGCCAAGCTGGACGAAAAGTATGAGGCAAAGCTCAAGGAGCTTAAGCCCGAAGCATCCATGCCCGAGTGGTGCTTCCGCTTCCTTCAGGGCATCCCCTCCGTCACCATGACCCTCTCCGGCATGTCCAATATGGACCAGCTGGTTGAGAACATCAAGATCTACGAGGAGTGCAAGCCCTTAAGCGAAGCAGAGACCGAGGTGCTTCTTGGCATTGCCGATGAGATGCTCAAGGAAAAGACCCTGCCCTGCACCGTATGCCGCTACTGCACCACCTATTGCCCCATGCAGATAGACATCCCCAAGATGATCGCTGTTTACAACGAGTGCGTGTACAACGGCTCCGGCTTCGCTGCCAAGAGGGTGCTCGATCACGAGCCCGAAGGCCACAGACCAGAAGACTGCATAGGCTGCGGAGCCTGCCAGCAGGCCTGCCCCCAGATGATCAACATCCCCCAGATGATGCAGGATCTGAATGCCATTTATCAGGAGGCTCTGAAGGCACCTGCCAACTAGGCTGCAGTGGTATCGCAAGTCGAAATCACCGCGATAAATAAATCCTAAAGCAAAAAGATAGATGTGGCTTGAACATCTATCTTTTTTTGATATAATATGGACTTGCTATGAACGATAATCAGATGTCTGACAGCTTCATATTGAATGCTTTTCTGGCCTTCAGCGGCGGATTTCAGGATGCCTATACCTTCATAACAAGGAACAGGGTCTTCGCCAACGCCCAGACAGGCAACATTGTCCAGACGAGCATGTACCTTATGGAGGGGCAGTGGCAGATGGGACTGCGCTACCTTTTCCCTGTACTGG
>JAEEPD010000237.1 GCA_016284575.1 Bacillota bacterium
TGCGTGACCTCGGGGGCGTGCTGGGCGGAGATGAGCACCGCGTCGACTCTGACGGGCTCGCCCTTCTCATCATATTCCACGGTGACCTGGGTCTTGCCGTCGGGCCTGAGATAAGGGAGAGTGCCGTCCTTGCGGACGTCGGTCAGCCTCTTCGAGAGCCTGTGGGCGAGTGATATGGGCAGGGGCATCAGCTCGGGGGTCTCTTTGCAGGCGTAGCCGAACATGAGGCCCTGGTCTCCCGCTCCCTCGAGGTCGACGCCCATAGCGATGTCGGGGCTCTGGGTGTGGACGCTGCTGATTACTCCGCAGGAGAAGCTGTCGAAGCCGTACTCGGACCTGGTGTAGCCGATGTCCCTGATGACCTCGCGCGCCACGTCGCCGAAGTCCACGTAGCCCTCGGTCGTGAGCTCGCCCATGATCTGAACGAGGCCGGTCGTGACCGCGGTCTCGCAGGCTACGCGGCTCATCGGATCCTGGCGCAGCGCCTCGTCGAGCACGGCGTCGGAGATCTGGTCGCAGATCTTGTCGGGATGGCCCTCGGTGACCGATTCGGACGTGAATAATCTCTTCATCTCTCGTTTTCCTTTCCGCGGCTCCTGCCGCTGACATCCGCCCGGCGCCTTCAGCGCGGCGCGGACTTCTCTTTGCTGATAAAGCTCGCGGATATAAAAAGCCTCTTCCGAACAGAAGAGGGCATTGTTTCTATCCTCATCTTTCAGATCTCTCTGTAGGATTTGGCACCTTCGCTCTCGCGGGTTGCCGGGCTTCACAGGGCCTATTCCCTCTGCCTCTCTTGATGAGCTTTATTCGGTTCGCGACTATATTATATTACCGGCCGCGCTTCGTCAAGCCTTGAATCGTGATCAGTTTTTATACAAAGCTTCACATCCCTTACATTGAAAAGGAGGGCCATTTCGTGTATTGTATATGCTGTAAAGCTATGGGACTTGCGGGCATTTCCGGCCGCGCTGGTCCCGGAAAGAGGCATTTTGGAGGAAGCGGATGACCGATTTTGACAGGGACGTCTACGAGGCGGTCAAGCGCATACCAGAGGGCTGCGTCGCGACCTACGGGCAGATCGCCGAGCTGTCGGGACATCCCCGCGCCGCCAGGGCGGTGGGAAACGCCCTGCACCGCAACACCGATCTGGACGGTGTCCCGTGCTTCCGCGTCGTGAGCGCGTCGGGGCGCATGGCTCCGGGCTTCTGCTTCGGCGGACCCTTCGAGCAGGCGAAGATGCTGCGCGCTGAGGGGATAAGGGTCGTCAACCTCCACGTCGACCTCGAAGAATATCAATGGAAAATTTAACCAGTTCGTGATAGGATGGAGGGGAAGGCAGCTCTACGGAGAGGACGCGGGTCCGCGGCCTTAGGGGCTCTTCGCCGGGTCTGCGTGAGCGGCTCCCCGTTCACCTTCCACGCTGAAAGAGGATACAGGACATCAAATGGGATTACTCGAAAAGATCTTCGGTGACAACAACACCAAGGAACTGAAAAGGATAGAGAGGATAGTCGACCGCATCGAGGCGCTCGACGCCTCCATGCAGGCTCTGAGCGACGACGAGCTCAAGGCCAAGACCCCCGAATTCAAGGAGAGGCTCGCCGCGGGCGAGACCCTCGACGATCTGCTCCCCGAGGCCTTCGCGGTCTGCCGCGAGGCGGCCTGCAGGGTGCTCGGGATGAAGCACTTCCGCGTGCAGCTCATAGGCGGCGTGGTGCTCCACGAGGGCAACATCGCCGAGATGAAGACCGGCGAAGGCAAGACCCTTGTGGCAACGCTGCCCGTATACCTGAACGCTCTGGAGGGAAAGGGCGTCCACGTGGTGACGGTCAACGATTACCTGGCAAAGCGCGACTGCGAATGGATGGGCCAGATCTACACCTGGCTTGGCCTTACCGTGGGCTGCATAATCCACGAGGTCAGCGGTCCCGACCGCAAGGCGGCCTACGATGCTGACATCACCTACGGCACCAACAACGAGTTCGGCTTCGACTACCTGCGGGACAACATGGCCATCTACGCAAAAGACGAGATGCAGCGGGACCTGAACTACGCCATCGTGGACGAGGTGGACTCGATCCTCATAGACGAGGCCAGGACCCCTCTTATAATATCCGGCAAGGGCGAGGACAGCTCCGACCTCTATAACAAGGCGGACCGCTTCGTGCGCAATCTGCGCCCCGGCGAGGACTTCACCATGGAGGAGAAGGACCGCACCATCTCCCTCACGGAGGACGGTATCGCCAAGGCTGAGCGCCATTTCGGCGTGGAGAACCTGGCGGATCCGGACAACATGGAGCTTTCCCACCACATCAACGCGGCTCTTAAGGCCAACAACCTGATGCGCCGCGACGTGGACTACATAGTTAACGAGGACGAGATCGTCATCGTGGATGAATTCACCGGCCGTCTTATGTACGGACGCCGCTATTCCGACGGCCTGCACCAGGCCATCGAAGCCAAGGAGGGCATAAAGGTGCGCAGCGAGTCCAAGACTCTCGCCACCATAACCCTGCAGAACTACTTCCGCATGTACAACAAGCTGGCGGGCATGACCGGTACAGCCAAGACCGAGGAAGACGAGTTCGTGGATATCTACAACATGAAGGTCATCGTCATCCCCACCAACAGGCCTGTCCAGAGGAAGGACCTGGAGGACATGGTTTATACCACCGCCAAGGGCAAGTACAGGGCCATCGTTGAGAGCATAATAGAGCACCACGAGACAGGCCAGCCTGTGCTGGTGGGCACCATTTCCGTGGAAAAGTCCGAGATGCTTTCCGCCATGCTGCAGAGGCGGGGCATCAAGCACGACGTCCTGAACGCCAAGCAGCACATGAGGGAAGCTGAGATCGTGGCCAACGCAGGCCGCGAGGGCACCGTCACCATAGCCACCAACATGGCCGGCCGAGGCACGGACATCATCCTGGGCGGCAAGGACAGCAGCCCCGAGGAGCAGCAGAGGGTAAAGGACCTGGGCGGTCTTCATATAATAGGCACCGAGCGCCACGAGGCAAGGCGTATCGACAACCAGCTCCGCGGCCGAAGCGGACGTCAGGGAGACCCGGGCTCGTCCCAGTTCTTCGTGGCTCTGGACGACGACCTCATGCGCCTTTTCGGAGGCGAGCGCATGCAGGGCATGATGGAGCGCCTGGCGGTGGACGAGGACACTCCCATAACCGCAGGGGTGCTGACCAAGCAGATCGAAAGCGCCCAGAAGAAGGTGGAGGGACGCAACTACGCCACCAGAAAGTACGTCCTGCAGTACGACAACGTCATGAACCGCCAGAGAAGCATCATCTACGCAGAGCGCAAGAGGGTGCTCAGGGGCGAAAACCTCAAGGAATACCTGCTGTCCATGATGAAGGACATCGCAGGGGAGATAGCGGACTACGTGGCCGCAGGCGGCGAATATCCCGAGCAGTGGGATTTCGACGAGCTGGCAAGAAAGATAGACGCCATCAACAAGATCATGCCAAAGCCCCGCTATTCCGAGGCTGAAAAGCAGGAGCTCACCCGCGACAGACTGGCGGATGACATCTACGAAAGCATGAGGACCTTCTACGAGGAGAAGGAAAAGCTCATCGGAAGCGACCGCTTAAGGGAGCTGGAGAGGGTGCTGCTGCTTTGGATCGTGGATCGCCAGTGGATGGACCACATCGACGCCATGGATCAGCTTAAGAGCGGCATAGGCCTGCGCTCCGTGGGACACGAGGATCCCGCCATGGCCTACGCCAACGAGGGCTCCGACATGTTCGAGCTTATGGTCGCCTCCATCCGCGAGGAAATGGTCCGCAACTGCCTGGCACTGACCATACAGACCGACGCCCAGAGGCGTCAGGTGGTGAGCGTGGGCGCCAGCATCAAGGACGAGATAGAATCCGCAGCCGAGGCTGAGAAGAAGCGCAGAGGCGCTGCCGTAAGCGCCGACAAGGCAAGACCCGGCCAGCGCATACAGGGCACGGACAACAGCGGCGTAAAGGCGCAGCCCATCAGGGTGCAGAAGATGCCGGGCCGCAACGATCCCTGCTGGTGCGGCAGCGGCAAGAAATACAAGAACTGCCACGGAAAAGTAAAGAATTTCGTGGAGGAATGATGCTAAAACTGGAAGCTTTGAAAACTGAACTGCCTGAGGCAAGAGCAACTCTTTCGGATCTGGAGGAGTCTCTTGGCGTGCGCAGGATAGAGGAGACCCTGGCGGATCTTAAGATCGAGATGGAGACCGAGGGCTTCTGGAACGACATCGACCACGCCCAAAAGCGCATGAAGCTCAAAGGCCAGCTGGAAAACAGCCTGAACGAGTACCGGGAGCTGGCGGAGCTTCTGAACGAGACCGAGGTTCTGGTGGAGATGGCGGAGGAGTCCGACGATGAGGAATTCGCCAACGAGGCTCTGGACAATCAGAAGAAGTTCAATGCCCTGGCGGAGGACCTTCGCATAAGGACCCTGCTGACGGAAGAGTACGACAGCAACAACGCCATCGTCACCATACATCCGGGCACCGGCGGCACCGACGCCCAGGACTGGGCTGAGATGCTGCTGCGCATGTACACCCGCTGGGCCGAGGGCAAGGGATATAAGATAAAGATACTGGACTACCAGAGGGATACCGAGGGCGGCATCAAGAACGTGGAATTCCTGGTGGAGGGGGACCTGGCTTACGGCCTCCTCAAGACCGAAAGGGGAGTCCACAGGCTGGTGCGCATCTCCCCCTACAACACCGCGGGCAAGCGGCAGACATCCTTCGCATCGGTGGAGGTGGTGCCGGAGCTGCCGGAGGACATAGTGGTGGAGATAGACCCGGGAGACCTTAAGATAGATACCTTCAGGGCATCAGGCGCCGGCGGCCAGTACGTCAACAAGACCGAATCCGCGGTGCGCATAACCCATCTCCCCACCAATATCGTGGTGAGCTGCCAGCAGGAGCGCTCCCAGATACAGAACCGGGAGTACGCCATGCGCATGCTCTATGCCAAGCTCTACGCACTGGCCAGGGAGGAGAAGAAGGCCCAGATCTCGGACCTTAAGGGCAACTACGGGCAGATCACCTGGGGCAACCAGATACGCTCCTACGTGTTTCAGCCCTACACCATGGTTAAGGACCACAGAACGGATTTCGAGACCTCAAATGTGCAGGCTGTCATGGATGGAGACATCGACGGCTTCATAAACGCATCTCTTAATGCCCTCAAAAGGGGCGAGCTCAGCCAGGGCTAGAGCATCTGGCACTGAGCCCTCCACGGCACAGGCTGAGGGGAAAGGCAGAGGATGATGAAGAATCAGATCGACAAGGCTGAAAGAACGGAAGCAAGGCGGGATTTTCTTATCAATTTCGCCTATTTTGCCGTGATCGCGGTGCTGTATTACCTGTTTTTCAGCTACGGCATCCATTATATAATGCCCTTTGTGGTGGCCTTCATAATCGCAGCCATCCTTGACCGGCCCATACGCTGGCTGTCCTCCAAGCCCCATTTTCCAAGAAAGCTGGTCTCGGGAGTTACCCTGGTGCTGTTCTACGGCATCATCGTGACCCTTTTATCGTTTATCGTCAATAGACTATTAAATGCGATGCTTAACTGGTTCGGGGAGCTTCCGACCCTCTACAGGCTCTATATCGAGCCTGCGGCAAGGACCATGCTCCTCTGGTACGACAACAACATCGCGGTGCTGCTTCCGGGCTTTCAGCAGGACGTGGAATCCAATATGGGCGACATACTGAATGCCCTTTCCGGTGTGTTCAGCGGCGCATCCTCCGCCATGGTAAGGCTGGCGCAGGACTTTGTGGTCTCGGCGCCGTCAACCTTTATCTCCCTGCTGTTCGGCATTGTGGCCAGCGCCTATTTCTGCATTGACTATCCCTCCGTCAGCTATTTTCTGGACCACCAGCTCACAGGCACCAGCTCGCCCCTGGGCTCAGATATCCGCGGCTACATCGTTGGGGGCCTTGGCAAGATAATAATCTCCTATTTTAAGATTCTCTGCATCACCTTTGTGGAGCTTCTGATAGGCTTCCTTTTGATAAGGCAGAGCAATGCGGTGCTTTTTGCCTTGATAATAGCGGTGTTCGACATCCTTCCCATCCTTGGCGTCGGAACCATACTCTGGCCCTGGGCCCTTATCTGCTTCATCAACGGCGAGCCCACCAAGGCCCTGGCTCTTATGGTGCTCTATCTGGTGATTTTCATAATCCGCCGCATCATTGAGCCCCTCATCGTGGGGGATTCCATAGGTCTTGGTGCATCCGTCACCATCATCTCCATGTATGTGGGCATGAAGGTCTTTGGCGCGCTGGGTCTTCTTATAGGGCCCTTTACCGCCATCGTCATCAAGAATCTGAACGACACCGGCCGCATCCACCTCTACAACAGCAGCTATCTGCCGGTGGAGGATCAGGAGAGCGAGGCTGCAAAGCGCATCAGACGGAACCTCTCAAAGCGCATAAACCAGAGAGAGCACAGGAAAAAGTGGTAGGAGTAGGGTGCTGCCTTGAAAATCGGAGGCAGCCCGGTGCAAAATCTGCGTGCTCCCTTGAACTTTACTCCTTTTCGTGATATATTATCGTGGTTGACACGCTGCTGTGGCTCAGTCGGTAGAGCAGCTGATTCGTAATCAGCAGGTCGGGGGTTCAAGTCCCCCCAGCAGCTCCATAAAAACAAACAGCCCCCGTTTCCGGGGGCTGTTTGTGTGTTCGCTGTATCAGTTGTCCTTTAGGGATCGAGGGGTACGGGGTCGAACCAGACTGTGGTGCCGTCGATGTTCATGGTCAGGAAGATGGGTACATCTGCTTCATCCTCGGGTGCAGCGGAAACGCCGAAGCTTCCGATGATCTCGCCCTCGGAAACGATGGCCGCGCTGTAGTCGCTGTCCATGTACCATTCGAAGTTCACAGGCTCTGCGTCCACCGCATTGAAGAGATCCGCGGTGCCGTCATCATATATGAAGAGGGTCAGGGCGAAGGGGTCGCCGTTTTCATCCTCTGCGGGCAGAGAGAGATCCAGGTCCTCGTTGGAATCGTAGTACTGGATGCCCTGCCATGTACCCATGATGACATATTGGTCGAAGCGCTGGGGGGAGAGATTGTCTCTGAAATCTCCGAAGTAGCCGTCGTCGCTGTATTCGGGATAGTAGGTGATCTCGTGCCATTCGCAGTCGTAGGCATCGATGCTGTCATCGAAATACAGGTAGTTGGACTCCCACTCGCCAAACTTGCAGCGGTCGAATGTTATATACATATCGTCGCAGTCGTAGATGGAGCAGCCGTTGCCGTCGAAGATGGTGTTGGAACCCACGAAGGTGCCGTTGCCTTCGCTCAGGACGAAGGATGCGAAGGAGCAGTCATGGATATTGGAATTCATCACATAGATGTCATCGCCTCCGTAGGACTGTATGCCCACGGTGCCGCAGCCGTAGAGGTCGCAGTCCGCAAATACGGAGCCGACGCTGTTGCTGAGCTGCATAACGGCTCCGTCGCAGTCTCCCGTCTGGGTGTGTCCCACGGTGAGTCCGCGGAAGAAGGTGCCATATGTTCCGTCCATGCTGAAGCAGTGAGCATAGCGGGGCTCCAGCAGGATGGTGGTATCCTTGGCTTTGCCTGTTCTTCCTGTAAAGGAGATATTGTCTCCGTAGATTTCTATGCCTCTGCCGTCAAAGTAGTCCGTGATCTGAACGAAGCTGTGGCTGTCGTTAAAGGAGCTCATGTCCACGCCCTCGATGTATTCGCTCAGGTTGTAGGTGCCCGGCTCGAGGATTATCATGGCGCCCTGGTCGATGGCGTTGACCAGATCCTCGGCGGTCTTTACTATGACAGGCTTTCTGCCATCGCTGCCCTTGAACTTGCAGTTCTCGTCGCAGACCACGCAGCCGCCGTTTTCCATATTTGTGAGCTGCTCGCTCTCCCATTCGCTGAAGCTGCAGCCCTTGAAGTAGATGGACTTGTTGCTGTCGTCAGCTATGAACTCACAGTCGTCTCCCTTGCCGTTGCCGCTGAAATTGCAGCTTTCAAAGAGCAGCTCGCTGTTCCAGCTCTCCAGCTGGTAGTAGCCTGTGCAGTCCTTGAGCTCGCAGTTTCTGAAGTTGACATCGGTGCTGTTTCCTATGCTGATGATGCCGTAGCTGCACTCCCTGATGGTGGTGCCGCTGATATTGATGCCATGGCAGTAAGAGGCGTTGACGCCGTAGGTGCCGCAGCCGTAAAGATCCATGGTGTCCAGGCTGACATCGGTGCAGTTGTAGAACTCCAGCACGTCGCCGGTGCAGTCGCCCGCTTCGCCGTGTCCCATGGTCATGTGGTCAAGGCTGATGCTGTGGCAGTCGTCGAAGTTGAGCACATCCGCGTAGGTGTCCTCGTTCACGAGCTTGACGCCGGAGGTGGTCTCGCCGGTGATGGAAAGGTGGTCGACGCCGTGTATTATTGCCTGAAAGCTGGTGGTGGCAAATTCAAGGTATACGTACTGGTTGGTCGTGTTCCATTTATCCGCATCCACTGTTTTCAGCCATTCCTGGAAGTTGTAATCGCCGTTCTTGACGAAGATGACGGCGCCGGGCTTTATGGCATTCATGAGCTCGTCCATTGTGGCGACCTGAACCGCCATTGCCTCAGGGGTCTGCTTTTCTGTGAACGCAGCGTTGCCGCCTCCGCCGCCCTTGCCGCAGCCTGCCAGAAGTCCCGCAAGCAGGGCGAGGACCAGAAGCAGTGCAAAGCAGGGCTTATTTATGGTAAGTTTTCTGTTCTGCATGATAATTCCTCCTTATCATATACAAAAGGATAGCACAGCCCGCGGTCAAATTCAATAAATTTGGTAACTTGAGATTGGCTCCCGGCTGTGATAATCTAATGGAGTACATTCAAAGGCGAAAGGAGGAGCCCGCCATCTGCAGACGGGCCATGACATATGATAATCAAAGGACTTCAGAAGCTGACCCTGCTGGACTATCCCGGCAAGGCAGCAGCCACCGTATTCACCCCGGGCTGCGACATGCGCTGCCCCTTCTGCCACAATGCCTCCCTGGTGCTCAACGAGGGGGACCAGCTGGTGGATCCCGAGGAGGTGCTGGCCTTCCTTAAAAAGAGAAAGGGCATACTGGCGGGCCTGGCTATAACAGGAGGTGAGCCGCTGATGCAGCCGGACATCATGGAATTCATGAAGCAGGTGAAGGACCTGGGCATGGAGGTGAAGCTGGATACCAACGGAAGCTTCCCCAGCAGGCTGGAGGACATACTCAAGGCCGGCCTTGCGGACTATGTAGCCATGGACATCAAAAACTGCAGGGGAAAATATGCCGTCACCTCGGGCCTTCCCGAAAGCGCCAACGAGGGCCTGCTCTCCAATATAGACCGCAGCATCGAGCTGCTCAGGACCCTGGCTCCGGAGCACGAATTCAGGACCACCGTGGTGAAGGAGCGCCACGGCCCGGAGGGCTTC
>JAEEPD010000238.1 GCA_016284575.1 Bacillota bacterium
GCTCTGCGGCGACGTGGACTTCGACAATGCTGAGCCCACCTTAGCCGGCATCACACCCGTACCCGGCGGCGTAGGTAATGTTACTACAGCCGTTCTGGCAAAGCACGTGATCGAGGCAGCAGAGAAGAAGGCATAGCCTTCGGCAGCTTAAAAGCGTAAAAAGACCGCCTGCAGGGCAGACAAGCCTGCGGGCGGTTTTTGATTTGCAACTTTTCCTGACAAAAAACTCCCCTGTTTGTAAGCTTTGATTGGTGGACAGTCCTTTCCCCCGGGCATATCATTATGTTAAGAATGATTGCAAAGGTGGGAAAGATATGAGAAAATACTATTTAGACAACTTAAGATGGGGCGTGGGCATACTGGTGGTGCTCTATCACGTGTTTTACATGTATAACTCGGTGGGCGTCCTCGGGGGACTTGGAAACATCACGGGACTGAAGCTTCAGTACTGGGACCTGTTTCTGTACATCGTCTATCCCTGGTTCATGCCGCTGCTTTTTATAGTATCCGGCGTCAGCTCCAGGTACTATCTGGAACGCCATACGGACAGGGAATTCATAAAAAGCAGGACGACCAGGCTTTTGGTGCCCTCGACTATCGGCCTTTTCGCCTTTCAGTTCATACAGGGCTATATAAGCATGGCTCTGGGCGGGGCCTTTGAAGATCTGAGCACGGTCCCGGGGCCGGTGAAGTTTCTTATAATGGTCGTCTCCGGCATAGGAGTGCTCTGGTATGTGCAGCTGCTCTGGGTCTTCTCGCTTCTTCTGGTGCTTGTAAGAAAGCTGGAGAAGGACCGACTCCGGGAGCTGGGCGGCAGGGTGAATATGGCCGTACTTCTTTTGATGACCATTGGGGTCTGGGCCTCGGCTCAGGTTCTTAACACACCGGTCATCGTGGTCTACCGCTTTGGGCTCTATGGTCTGATGTTCTTTATGGGCTACTTCGTCTTTTCCTGCGAGGGACCGGTGGAGCTGCTGAAAAGCCGGGCTCTGCCCCTGCTAGCGGCAGCTGCGGCCCTTGGAGCGGCCTTCTGCGTAAGATATTTCGGACAGAACTATGCGGATGCGCCAATCAACAGGACGCCGCTCTTTACAGCCTACTGCTGGATGGCCTGCCTTGGGATCTTCGGCTTTGCCGCAAGATATCTGGACTTTCGAAACGGCTTTACAGACTGGATGAAGGAGCGAAGCTTCGGTCTTTATGTGTTCCACTATCTTGGCATTTCGGCGGTGGCTCTGTTTATAGGAAAGCCGGGGCTTCTTCCCGCTCCCATGGTATACCTTCTGAGCCTTTTTGCGGGCTTTGCCGCGGGCTATCTTCTGAATGCGATATTTTCCCGCCTTCCCTTCTTCAGATGGGCTGTGCTGGGCATAAGAAAGAGGAAATAAAATGTTTAAGGACAATCTGGTGCAGCTTAGAAAGCTGAATTCACTCACCCAGGAGGACGTGGCGGAAAAGCTCGGGGTCTCCAGGCAGGCGGTGGCCAAGTGGGAGGCCGGGGAGACCATGCCGGACCTGGAAAAAAGCAGGCTGCTGGCGGAGCTTTTCGGTGTGTCCCTGGATGATCTGGCTACTCATCAGCCTGAGGACAGCCTGGGCTTTGGCGTGCCGCCGAAGGGCAAACACATATTTGGAATAGTAACTGTGGGGGATAAAGGCCAGATCGTGATACCTGCAAAGGCCAGGAGCATTTTCGATATAAAAGCAGGGGACAAGCTGATAGTTCTGGGCGACGAAGGCCAGGGCCTTGCGGTCCTGAAGACCGAGGGCTTTATGAAGATAGCAGAGGCCGTGATGCGCGGCGGCGGAGCAAAGCTTTAGCAGAGCACAAGGCTGCAGGGCTGGCGGAGGTTCAAAGCTTTAGCAGGGCACAGAGGACGCGGTCTGTGGCCTGTGAATCATGCTGCAGCGAACGCAGCGCCTCGTAGGTCTGAATAAGCACAAAAAGAGGCCTGAGCCGGGCTGACCGCATGTGGTCAGCTCAGCAAGGCCTCTTTTGTTATTGGTTTATTCCGGCGCTCAGCCTACTTTTTCAGCTCAGCGCACTTGTTCACAAACCATGCGAAGAGGGGGGTGGAGTCCGGTCCGTTCAGGGGCTCGGGCATGTCGCCTCTCATCCTTTCGGGGTGGAACTGGAAGCCCCAGATGGGTCTGTCCAGGCTCTCGATGGCCTCGATAATGCCGTCGGGGGACCACGCTGTCACCTTAAAGCCCTCGGCGAGCTTTGTTATGGCGTTGCTGTGGCGGCTGTTTACGTAGAAATCGTCGCCCCAGATCTCTCTGATGAGGGAGCCTGGCTCAGTCTTCACCGTGTGGCTGTTGAGCATGTGCTCCACGCCCTCCTTGCTGGGGAAGCGGTTCTTGTTGATGCCGCCCTCGTAGAGGTTGATGTACTGCTGGCCAAGGCAGATGCCGAAGATGGGCTTGCCCTCGGCCTTGAAGGCTCTGTAGAGGCGCTCGTCAAGCTCGAGGCGCTTTCTTCCTGCGGTGGCGCTG
>JAEEPD010000239.1 GCA_016284575.1 Bacillota bacterium
AATCAGTCGGTATTTTCTCCCAGACCCAGGTACCTGCCATCGCGGAATTATACGCATCATGTAATTCTTCAGCTGTGTACGAGCGTCCATCGATGTCATCTTCACGGATCCATTTACCTGTATATACATCAGTAGATGGAGGCGTTGGTAAAAGTGCGTGATTCTCTATAGGTGAACTTGAATTTTTACCATAAAAACTAAAACCATCACCAAGAATTACTGTTTTCAAACTGCTGCAATTGTTAAACAGCCGACGCAAGCCGTAACTGTCATAAGGATTAATAGAAGTCGTATGAAGACTCGAAATATCAAGATATTCCAAAGCGGAACAACCATTAAAAGCCGATCCAACCATTATCATGTCAGCACTATCAAAGTTGGACATATCTATCGATTTCAAACTTGAACAATTCATAAACATGTTATATATGTATATGACATTAGGAACATTCCAATTGCTCAGATCTATGCTTCTCAAGGATGAACAGCCATTAAACATTCCCTGTGTGGATTTAACATTATCCATTTGGAAATGGGATACATCGATAGACGTTAATGCAGCACAGCCCTGGAACATATTGTACATATTTGTAGCCCTGTGTGTATCCAGATTTGAAATGTCCATTTCTGTACAATTCGGGAAACTGAAAATATGCGAACACCAGTCATTTGTGCCAACACCGGGTGCTATAACCAGTTTCTTAACGTCATTCCGATAATCTAACCATTTAACCTGTGTTGTCCAATATCCATCATTCGAATACGCAATAACACCAGACTCACCATTTGTTGGATAGATCAGCATGACTCCATCCTTATCAATGACCCAGGAACAGGATCCTGACGTGCCTGACGCAATATCATCATCCGCCGCATATGCCTTCGGGACCAGCATTTCGATTATCCGGCCAAGCAGACTTGTGTTTTTGGGTACAACAATACTTGCAGATGTGCTTGGACTCTCCACAGCTGCCTTTGTAAGGGTATATTCAGTTACTGTGTTATCGTTTACGTCCGTTCCGATCAGTTTAACCTTAAAATGGAATACCTTGCTGGGATCGGGATCGTTGTCAGGCAGGACCTTCTTGGTTACAGAAAGACTGCCGGGCTTGAGGGTATTCTCAAATACTGGAAGCGATTCGTTGCTGTCGAATACGTATTTCAAATCCTCCGGAGTGATTATAAAGAAGTATCCGGTCCTGTTCTCCGGAGAACCTGCGTAATACACATCGGGAATAGGATCTTCCGTTAATTCAAAGCCCGGAGGAGTTGAGACAAAGCCCGGAGGAGTTGAGATCAAAGCCTTCGCTTTTACTACAAAGTCATCAAATGATTCTCCTTCTTTCTGGATCAGTTCGGTGTATTTTCCTGTGATGCCTCCATCTTTGTTCTTTTCTGCAAGTTTGAACAGTTTCTCTAATGCTTTCAGTTCGTAGTCTCTATTTGTAACATCGGTGAATTTATACCAATTTCCGGCATTGGCGGATTTTGTCAAATGGCCAAAAATTCTTAAGCTTAAGGTTGCTTCGTTTTGTTCAGTTGAGGTATACGGGAAAACCAGGAACTGTTTTGTATACTGTTCAGGAGATGATAATTGCGGCAAATAACCTCCTATCATCTGCAGTTTTCCCGGAATAACGGATGATGTTACATCTACAGCACCCTGCGCAAAGCCCAGCGTTCCATCGCCGTTATCAACAACAGTGATGGTGTATCCATAGGCCTTTGGATCGTAGTTTACTGTGGGATCCGTTCCCGGTACCTCGCGGACTATGTAGCTGTATGTCCTTCCGATGTCTGTTTCGTCGAACTCGAGCGCATCGAAAACCACACTGCCGTCTGCAGTGTTCTGCTTTCTCTGCTCGATTCCGCCGGTCGATACCAGCTTCCCTTCTTCATCCAGCAGTTCGAAGGTAAATTCGTCATCGGTCAGCCTTCTGCCCTTCAGATCCTTCCAGGCTCTGAGGACAATGCTGCCCTCTGCCCTGTACTCGTTCTCGAAGGACGCACCGGATGTTATTGCGGATCCTGTTGCGGTCTCGCCGCTGTAGTAAGAAGGAACTATGGACAGCGTTCCATCGCCATTGTCTGTGATCTTTACAGCTGCTGTATAGACCGTGCCATCGTAGGTATATCCCGCCTTACTTGTGATATCCTCCTTAATACGGTAATAGTATGTCTTGTCCGCATCTTTCTGCGTGAACTCAGGAAGGCTTAAGGTTACAGGAGCATCAGAATAGTCTATCGGGCCCATGGTCGTAGCATTTTCTGCGTAGACCACGTTCTCGGGAGTTTCGTTTGTAGCTGTACGGATAAGAACTTCCTTTTCTTCAGGAGTCCCGTAATTGTCGACCCTGTAAAGAAGGAATCTGAACTGGTACTTCTTGAGCTCCCCATTCTTCAGCACCTTCTTTACTTTCAGGATATCCTTACCGCTTGCAGTATAGATATTTATGAATTCTGCCTGACTCTCTTCGTTGGGAATGATGGTTCCTTCGGTTCCGCTGCTGCGTTCGGTGTCCAGTTCATACCCTTCATATACAGCCTCTTCTATACTGTACTTTATGTATTCCGGCAGTTCCTTTACATGAATCTTCTGGTCTATCCTGATCGCTATCTTTCCGTTGGTGCCTATGGAACCGGATGTGGCAACAACTGTCCATTCATCCTCTGCATCTTTCTCCAGAATATCGTATTCAAATTCGTCGAATACAGGCACCTGGTCAGACGCAGCAGTCTCCTGGGTGTAGAAGGTGAATGTGAATTCAAACATCTGGTCAGCAGTTTTTTCCGTGGCATTCTCCACCGTCTTGGACACGGTAAGATCTCCGAAGGGATGATAGGTGTTCACTATAGTAACGCCCTGATTCACTGCGCCTTCAGTTGTGTAGCTGATGATATATGATTCGTTGTCCTTTTTTCTGACTTCTTCGATTGTATAGACGATGGGCTTTACATTGCCGTGCTCGTCTCTTTCCATGCTGTTTTTATACAGCCCGTCGAACAGATATGACCAGTTGCCCTCCGCATCAGGCTTTATAAGCTTGCTGGCTAAATATTCTCCATCCGCATAGAGCTTTACCTCTATGGATTCCGGACGGTTTGCTGCTTCGTCCTCTGCCCAGACCTTTATGCCTCCCACCGATGTGGTCTCCGGCTCAAGTACGTTATGGACTACCACCTTTCCCTCAGAAAGTATGTAGCTCGCTCTGTACTTTTCGACCGGCAGCTCTCTTACACTGTAGTGGAAAGGATTACCCTGATCATCGGAGTATGGGATATGTTCAAATGTGCATTTCCAGTCATTGATCGCAGAAAGTGTAGTCTCAGTTCCGGCCACATCACTTCCGTTGGATGTTAGTATGATGCGGATAGATTCCGGACGCACACCGTCTCTGTCGCTGTCATCTTCCCACACCTTTTCCGCTTCGAAACTGTATGGGATCATACCCACCTTGGTGTAGTCCTTGCGTACGAACTGGGCCCCGTCTCCCGCGGATTCTCCTGTGGTGCTTCTGGTGTATCCGCTCAGGTACAGATCGTTGTAGGCCATGGCGGATTCACCGAAGGCTCCGCTGGTGGATGTTATCTCTGCAGCGGCATCTCCGGAAGGCGCCCTCATGTGGACGATCACAGCCAGAGTCTGCAGAGGAGGCAGTATAAAGTCTGTTCCGTCTGCCTTTTTTGAAGCATCTATGGCTATGGTTTTTACTGTTTTGAGTTTTTCCTTTTTCTGATCTTCCGTCAGACCCGCGAGGAATATGCTCTCTTCGGTCCAGATGGAAGTATCCGTCAGGGTCATATTGGTGGCATTGCCATGATCCGGATTGCTCTCATCCGCAAGCATAAGATTGCTCGTGCTGTAATAAAGCACAGGTTTTACACCCTTTGCCTCCAGCTGACTAACATCGACTCCTATCAGGTAGCCCTGCCACGTGGGTGCGTTGGCGTCTTTTTCGTCATTTTCATTATGCCCGCTGCTATGAGTGTCCGGTTTGAAATCTTCCAGAGAATCGTAGATGATGATATTGCTGGATTCAGTCTCATCCGCGGACATTACGCGGAAGCGGTAGTCATATATGCCGCCTTCATATACGTTCTTCTTGTTGCCTTCGGGATCTTCATAATACACACCGGTACCCCAGTGCCCGTCTCCGTTCACCATGACGTCCTTGGTGAGCTGAATGCGGCCTGCATCAAGAATATCAATTTTTGTATATGCTCCGGCGTACACAAAGTTGTTGCCGGTATCAGCCGGATTGAGTCCGGTCATTGCAGCTTTTTCTCTGGCTGCCTCTTCCTGGTGATCAGAAATATGGCCGCTGTTGTTCCAGTCCGCAAACGCCTTCTTGCTTGCGACGTTGTTGCCCACTGTCGGGTCGTCGGGCTCGCCTCTATAGTTAGGTACGGCACCAAGTCCGCTGTTCTGCGGAGCATCTGCAGGCAGGCTGGGGTCGAAGCTTTCAAAGGCTATTACGTTATGGATATATTCGCCGTAATCCTTCCAGCTCTGGAAGTCATATGCGGCATCGAACCTGATGGAAGGAACATCTTCATAGTAAAGCATATCGCCGCTTCGGTATTGCTGAGGCACAGGAGTCAGTTCTGCCTCAACTACCAGCAGCGTCCTGCCTGTGCTCCTGTAATTGGGTACTATGTAAGAATCAACGATTTTATCTCCCGGACGCAGCGCGATGGTGTCCATTTTGGGCGTTACACCCTTGGGCAGCAGGTCTCTCCAATAGCCATGAGTTATTATGTCTATACGGCCTTCTTCTGTAGCCTGATTGTATGCCAGAAGGTCGCTGATGACACTCCTGGATTCAACTTTGGCATTGTAGTGTATGGTGATCTGCTCCTCATCGTAATTCACATCGGATATTGTCTGAGTCGCGGATTTATACGGGTAGATCGTAGTGTCCGTGGTATAGCCGCGGACGCAGTCGTAGCCGTCCTTTTCTATGGCCACGATAAGATCCTCCGGTTCATCAGCCGGAGTTTCTGCATCGAAGGCGGTCATCTGCGCGCCGTTCCATACAACAAATTCAGGAGCGATAGATTCTTCGAATGCCTTAGCTACAAGAGCTTTCAGTGCGTCTGTTCTGTAAAGCTTGACTACAGGACGGATGTCGTAATCGATGGCAGCCTGGAGCGCAGAGCTTTCCGAGGAAGCAGCCATAGACTGGTCATTGCGCAGAACTACCGAGGTGCGGAAGCTTTCGATGCCTTCCCCGTTTCCGCCCTGAAGCAGAGGCAGGACATAACTATTATTGCCGTTGCCGAGGGTCCTGCCGTCCGCAAGCTCAATAACAAGTACCCCGGTGGTCCAGTCTGCGTATGCGTAGTGTTCCCAGTCAGCAGAGCCTTTGCGCTTTATCTGAAGATCGATAACAGGCACGTGGGCAGGATCGCTGTCTCTGTTGTAGAGGAATGTTCCATCCCCGGCGTCCTCGGCCTTGAATGAACCATCTTCATTGATATTGTGAGGGACACCCTTATATACCCAGGGTCTGTCCACAAATTCCAGCGATATGAAATCATAATCGGTTCCGGCAGTCAGCTTGTCTCCATAGCGCCTGCCGTATTGTGTTATCCCTGTATCTTCCGTGACTATCTTTACGGGTTTGGTGTAATTAGAAATAATCCTGGGCGCAAATGCTCCGTCTGTCAGATAGCTCTCCGGATCGAACATCCAAGGCATCACATAACCCACAGAATCTACGATATATGACAGGTAAACACCGCCGCCGGCTTCAGCCTGCGCGTCGGTCATATCCCTGAGATCGTTCATCATGGACGGATAAATACCGTACCAGCCGTCGGCCGGAGATGTACTCCAGAGATGGATGTCGCTGCGTTCTCTGGAGCCCAGATGAGTCAGATTATTCTTAGTCTTACCGTCGTTGCCGTTCTTGGTGACCATGAAGTGGCCTTTCGGGTTCGACCATATTGGCTTTCTCCAGCTCCATGCTGAAGCTGCACTTGCAGGCTTTTCGGTGACCAGTTTGGGATCCTCACCGTCTGTGTGGACCTTTGGGTTGATCACATCAGGATCTGTCTGCGCGGGATCGCTTTCGGTTACGGTAAACTTGATGTCGTTGTGGAATGTATACTTGATGTCGGGCTCGAACTGATCAGCCGGATAAGCGGTCTGCATGGAATAGAAAGAACCCTGGCCGCTCCTGCTTCCGGTATAGAGGTTGGGCATTTCTTTAGTATGGCCATCCTCTGACGTCGCTCCCACGATAAAGCCCACAAAACCGCCTTCGGGTATGTCCGCTTCATTTGCTGTCGTGACCGGAACAGCAGGCATCGTGTCCTCTGCAGACAGCGTATACTTTGTATTTGCAATAACTTCCGGGAACGCGTACCAGTCGACAAGCAGCAGCGTCTGATTATTCAGGAATGCATTGAAAGTGACGGGCTTTTCTTCTTCTGGAAGAGCATCATACTGAGCCTGATAACGGTCGATGATGCTTTGCGGCATGGATGACAGGTAGCCTGATGCGCTCACCTTTTTGAATCCCTGGGAACGCTTTGTTGCATTTGTGATTTTGGCTTCGGTATCGAATTCTGCAGTCAGCTCGTTTGAGCGGAGCGCTATGATATTGCCCTTGTGAGTGACTACTTCGATATATGCGGTAAAGGGATCCGAAAGCTCCATATCCACCAGCTCTGCCGGGGAAAGATTTGTGAACGCAAACTGGATGTAGCCCTTGGTGGCTGCACTCATGCGCTTTGTATTCGTAAGGACATATTTCCCCTCTTCCCCGTCTTCTCCAGGAACGTACTTCCAGTTGAAGTCGTTCTTGTTGGAAGGATCTTCGGGGAACGGAATGACTATCTTTCCATAGTTATGATTATCGCTTCCGCGGCGTCTGAAGATGCTTTCCGGAATGGTGATGGTGATATCTCCGGGCTCATAGTTGTGTTCGCCGCTCAGGGCGTAGTTTACCTGAAGGCGGACGCTCTGGCTCTCGTTTCCATTTGGCTTTACATAGAGAAGACCATCGTTTTCGTTGTCGTATTCCTCCGGACTGTCTGCAGTGATCCACTTGGCCGTAATGCCTTCGATGTTGGAGCCGTCTGCCTGACGCGGGGGCTCATCGGATGCGCCCCGAAGTGGTGCCTTGAAGGGATTTACGGACTTGAGGAACTTCATGACTCTTCCACCGAAGTTCAGAGGCTCTTCCTTGGCAGGTTCCTCTTCCTTATCGAACAGTTCAGCGCGGATCTCCTCTATTTCGTCGTCATCCAGATCCGTATTTTCTTCCAGTGCTTCTACTGCTGCCTCTTCATCCTCCGTGCTGTCTCCATAAAGCATAAAAGCGAACACGCCTTCGTTGTCCGCAAATGAATAACCCTCAACAGCTTCTATGGCGGTTTCGGTGGTTTCTATGGCAGGTTCAGTGGCATCGATGGCCGCGCCCGTACTCTCTATCGCAGGCTCGGTGGCATCGATAGCCGCTCCCGTGCTTTCTATTGCAGGCTCGGTGGCTTCGATAGCCGCTCCCGTACTTTCTATTGCAGGCTCGGTGGCTTCGATAGCCGCTCCGGTACTTTCTATTGCTGGTTCGGTGGTTTCCGCTTCCTCTACTGCAGGCTCTGTAGCTTCGATTTCCGGTTCGCTGCTTTCTATGGCAGACTCGGTAGTTTCTGCCTCCTCTATGGCAGGTTCGGTAGTCTTAGATTCTTCTATGGCGGGTTCAGTGGTTTCTAATAAGATCGCATCCGGAGAAGTTTCTTCAGCTTCAGCCGCATCAGAAACAGCCCCTTCGGAGACCGGCTCCTCTGTGGCTGAGACAGCTTCTTCAGTTGTTGCTACGGCATCCAAGGAGCTTATAGCCTCCCCTGATATGACAATGGTTGGACCTTCGGGAAGAAGGG
Organism: Bacillota bacterium; assembly: GCA_016284575.1. GTDB lineage: Bacteria > Bacillota > Clostridia > Peptostreptococcales > Anaerovoracaceae > RGIG2707. Next base: position 7,888 of record JAEEPD010000239.1, read on the forward strand.
ATCTTTCAGGATCTGTTTCTTCCATGTCATGCTTTGCTGTCAACTGAGGCTCAGTCTGTACCGGAGGCTCTTCATCGGTTGCAAATACCATGGGCAGGCCTCCGCTGAGCGAAGACAAACTCATAGCTATTGCCATGATAAGAGCCACGATACGTCGCCCTACTTCTCTTTGATATAAACTACTCCTACGATAAAACATCTCAAGCCTCCCTGAGAACGGCCATGTATAAGAAACGGTCACGCAAAAAAGCATGGTATGCAGCAACAGCGTGCTTAACCGTATACATGCTTGAATAACAAGAAAACTTATTATTCAGCCCTAAACTATCTTCCATTTTTATGATAGGTACGATATTTTTTTTGTTCAATCACCATTCTGGTTAAATAAACACAGTTATAAATAGTGGAGACAAATCGATAAATATCAGTTTGAATTCGTCTCGTTATATTTTCAGGATTATTACATTCAGAGAATTTTTTTGCCATTTTAATAATTATTGCAAATGCTTATATCATAATAAGAATCAGAAGCAGTTGGAAATAACTGAATAAAAAAAGCCGGACACTCCTTTCGGAGTATCCGGTCTTTTTGTTAATGATCTTGTTTTTCAGAATGTGCTATTCCAGCGCTCTGCACTTTTCAAGAAGCTCTATTATTGGCAGGTGCTGGGGGCATGCCGCCTCGCACTGACCGCACTGTATGCAGTCGCTGGCCTTGCCCTTGCCCTGGGTAACTATGGTGTACTCTCTCTTGGTGCGGAACTCGGGGCTTCCCTTCTTGCGATTCTCCACGGTGAAGATATCGGGGATGGGAATATTCATGGGACAGCCTTTTGTGCAGTAGCGGCAGCCTGTGCATGGGATGGACTGGTCCTCGTCCAGAGCCTTTCTGCAGGCCTCTATCACAGCCATCTCCTGCTCGTCAAGAGGCTTGAAATCCTTCATAAAGCTCAGATTGTCAGCCATCTGCTCCACGCTGCTCATGCCGGAGAGCACTGTCAGCAGACCCTCCTGGCTGGCCACAAAGCGCAGCGCCCAGCTGGCGTAGGAGCCCTTATTCTCAGCGTCCAGAATGGCTTTCACGCTGTCGATGGGATCCGCAAGAATGCCGCCCTTTACAGGCTCCATTACTGTGACCGGCTTTCCTGCGGCTCTGCAGATCTCAAGATTCTCTCTGGAGCATACGCCGGGGTTCTCCCAGTCCGCATAGTTGATCTGAAGCTGAACGAATTCCGCGTCCGGGTGAGCTGCCAGCAGCTCCTTCAGAAGCTCAGGATCTCCGTGGAAGGAGAAGCCGTAGTGCTTTATGAGGCCCTTCTCCTTCAGCTCCTTGACATAGTCCCAGAGGCCGTATTCCTCGTAAAACTTGTAGTTGCTGCGCTGAAGAGCATGGAGCAGATAGAAGTCGAAATAGCCCGCGCCGCTGCGCTCAAGGCTGACCTCGATCTCCTTCTTTGCTGTCTCAAGGTCGATGTCCTTGTTGGCCATCAGCTTTGAGGCAAGAGTGTAGCTGTCCCTTGGATAGCGCTCCACCAGAGCCTTTCTAATAGCCTCCTCGGAGCCGGGATATGCATAGGCCGTGTCAAAATAGGTGCCGCCTGCCTCGATGAACATATCCGCCATCTTCGCGGTCTGCTCCACATCTATGGTCTGGCCATCCTCAAGCCTGGGAAGACGCATAAGTCCGAAGCCCATTCTCATGTTCTTATTGAATTCCTTTTCTGTAATCATAACTATCCTCCATATATCAAAGCTGTTCTAGCCAAGCTGATCAAGCAGCCATTCTCTGACCGCGTCTACCATCAGATCGAGATGGTAGTCAAAGCAGTGGGAATCCCCATGAATGAGTATGCAGGTGCTGTTTTCGAATATCTCATCCGCCTCCTCCGCATAGTGCACTGGCACTGCCTCGTCAGCGTCCCCGTGGACTATGAGCACCGGCTTTTTGAACTGCTCCATGGCCTCCTCCACGTGAAGCATCCTTGCAACTCTGGCATAGTTTCCGCCAAGTCTGAGGCCCTTGCCCGGGATCTCTATCTCCTCCGGGACCTCATCCGTAAAGGCCCTGCCGAAAAAGCGTCCGCTTCTTACCATCTGGGGCAGCATAGTGGCGGGTGACAGTGGGATTATAGCCTTGAGCTTATCCTGCAGCATGGCCCCCGCAAGTATAACCGCAAGGCCTCCCTGGGAGTGACCGCAGAGATAGATATCGCCTGCAAAGGGCAGACTTTCAGCATATTCCACTGCCCTGCTTATATTCGAAAGCCACTTGAAAAGATCGTGGTCCCTGAATCTGCCGCCGCTTTCTCCGTGGCCGAACATGTCGACCCGAAGGGTTGCCATGCCTATTTCGTTCATCATCCTCGACACAGCCATCAGATGGCGCTCCGTGCGCCAGCCCGTAAAGCCATGGATGATGACGCAGACTGGCACCTTTCTGTCCGATGTATCCAGATAGCGGAAGCCACTGCCATCCTCCCCGCAGGGCACCACGGGCAGATCCGAAGGCATGTCCAGATCCGCGGCGAGCCTTATACCGTTGTCATAAATATACATGCTTCCTCCTTTTATAAACAGCAAAAGCCAAAGGCCATAGGACCTTCGACTTTTCCATCAGCTAAAAGAATCTTGCAGTCTCCTCCAGCTCCTTGCGAGGCCTTAAGGCGGGCTCCTGGTCCCTCTTTCCGACGGCTATCACGGACATTATGACCTCATTTGCGGGGATCTGAAGCATGGTGCGTATGGCCTTGGCATCCCTGATGCCCATGATCAGGGTATCATAGCCCGCGTTCCTTGCCGCAAGCACCAGATAAGCATCGTGAAGGCCCAGATCGTAGGCTCCCCACTTGTTTCCCACCTCGTTGGTGGGCTGGCCATCCGCATCAAAGCCCACCACATCCTTTACGAAGGTGGTGACGATGATGGCTGCGCCCGCAGCGCTGTTCGCGTTGAAGGAGGGAAGGCACTTCTCGCTGAATTCAGCCAGCTTTTCAGGGCTTTCGACCACATACTTTCTGGCGGTCTGCTGATTCTTCCAGGAGGGCGCCATGCGGGCCTGGTCCAGGATGGCAGCCAGCTCCTCCCGGCTGGGTCTGCCGCTGTATTTTCTTACGCTTCTGCGTTCCTCGATAAGCTTTTCAAAATCCATTTTCGGTCTCCTTTCCTGTTTCTGAATGTGATTTTTATATCGAATGCAGTATATCACATTAAAGCGTCAAACTCTACAGAATTAATGCTTTTCTGAAGCATATTTCCATTGACAATACAGCGGCTGCTGTGGCATAATAGTGCCCGTAAAATTGGTCTTTAAGGACGATCCAGAGAGATCGGCAAGATCGAGTTATATGTCTGCATACAGTTTTTTGCTGTGCATTTTCGTATATCCGACCCTGCCCTTCTCGGCAGGGTTTTTATCTGCAGCTGCTGTAAGGCTCTTGCTGCCGATACAGTGCCTGCCTTGCGGATACGGATACGGAAGGAATATCAAAAAATGGCTGACATCAGAATCATTGCTCCAAAGGCATACGAGGGTTTCGAAAAGAAGCTGGATCTGGAAGCACTGGCCGCAGAGCTTCCCGTATCCGAGTCTTCCGACATCGTTATATTTCCCGGTTTCTGCGATGTGCACGTGCACTTTCGCGAGCCGGGTTTTTCATATAAGGAGACCATGGAAAGCGGTACAAAGGCTGCCGCTGCAGGGGGCTACACCGCAGTCTGCCCCATGCCAAACCTTAAGCCAGTTCCCGACAGTCCAGAGCACCTTAAGGAGGAGCTGGACATAATCGAAAGGGATGCCGTCATAAACGTCTACCCATACGGCTCCATCACCGTGAATGAGGACGGCATGGAGCTGGCGGATCTGGAGGGCATGGCAGGTCAGGTCTGCGCCTTCTCCGACGATGGACATGGGGTACAGAGCGAGGAGCTTATGAAGGATGCCATGAAGCGCATCAAAGCCCTGGGAAGCCTCTGCGTTGCCCACTGCGAGGTGAACAGCGAGTCAGGAAACGGCTACATCCACGAGGGTGAATACGCAAAGGCCCACGGCCACCGCACCATAAATTCCGCCAGCGAATGGATGGAGGTGGAACGGGACATAAGGCTTTCCGAGGAAACAGGCTGCCCCTTCCACGCCTGCCACATGTCCGTAAAGGAAAGCGTGGAGCTCATAAGGCAGGCTAAGGCCAGAGGCCTTGACATCAGCGGCGAGACCGCTCCCCACTACCTGCTCCTGGACGAATCGGACCTTAAGGAGGACGGCAAGTGGAAGATGAATCCGCCCCTCCGCTCAGCAGAGGATAAGGCGGCCATGATAAGGGCGGTGCAGGATGGCACAATTGAGATAATAGCAACTGACCACGCACCCCACTCCGCCGAGGAGAAGAGCCGGGGCCTTGAAAAGAGCGCCTTTGGCATAGTGGGCATCGAGACCTGCTTTCCCCTCCTCTACACAGGGCTGGTGGAAAAGGGCATAATAAGCCTGGAGCAGCTGGTATCCATGCTTACAGTCAACCCCAGAAAGCGCTTCAGCCTTCCGGAGGAGGACATAATGAACGGCCTGGACTACACCGTCTGGGATCTGAATGCGGAATACAAGATCGACCCCAATGACTTCCTCTCCAAGGGGAAGGCGACCCCCTTCGAGGGACAGACAGTAAAGGGACGCTGCCTTAAGACTGTCTGCAGGGGCAAAACAGTTTACGAATATAAATAACAGTCACTTATTTCATATAAATCGAAAGGCAAAACAAATGGCAAAAAGAACTGACATCAAGAAAGTACTTATCATAGGCTCCGGTCCGATAGTCATCGGTCAGGCAGCGGAGTTCGACTACGCAGGCACCCAGGCCTGCCTGGCTCTCAAGGAGGAGGGCTACGAGGTCATCCTCTGCAACTCCAACCCCGCCACCATCATGACCGACACCCAGATCGCGGACAAGGTCTACATGGAGCCCCTCACACTGGAATACATCGCCAAGATCCTGCGCTATGAACGTCCCGACGCCATAGTCCCTGGTATCGGTGGCCAGACCGGCCTCAACCTTGCCATGCAGCTGGACAGAAAGGGCATACTGCGTGAGTGCGGCACCAAGCTTTTAGGCACTCCCGCAAGCTCCATCGAAAGAGCTGAGGACAGAGAGCTCTTCAAGGAGATGTGCCAGGCCATAGGCGAGCCCGTCATCCCCTCAGAGATAACCTACAGCCTGGAGGAGGCCAAGCAGGCAGCTGAGGATATCGGCTATCCCGTGGTCCTCCGTCCTGCCTTCACCCTGGGCGGCACCGGCGGCGGCTTCGCCAATAACGAGGAGGAGCTGGAGGAGGTAGGCATCAACGCCTTCAGGCTCTCCCCCGTTCACCAGGTGCTGGTGGAAAAATCCGTTAAGGGCTACAAGGAGATCGAATTCGAGGTAATGAGAGACTCCACCGACCATGCCATCACCATCTGCGGCATGGAGAATGTGGACCCCGTGGGCGTACACACAGGAGACTCCATAGTTGTGGCACCCATCCTCTCCCTCAATGACCACGACCTTAAGATGCTGAACGATTCAGCCATCAAGATCATCAGAGAGCTGGGGATCGAGGGCGGCTGCAATGTGCAGTTCGCACTGGATCCCAATTCCAGCAAATATTACCTGATCGAGGTCAACCCCAGAGTTTCCCGCTCCTCCGCTCTTGCATCCAAGGCCAGCGGCTACCCCATCGCAAGGGTCACCGCCAAGATAGCCATGGGCATGACTCTGGAGGAGATACCCGTAGCAGGCGGCACCGCAGCCATCGAGCCCAGCCTTGACTACATCGTGGCTAAGTTCCCCCGCTTCCCCTTCGACAAATTCACCGACGCTCCCAACTTCCTGGGAACCCAGATGAAGGCAACCGGCGAGGTCATGGGCATCGGCTCCAGCCTGGAGGAATGCTGCCTCAAGAGCGTCAGATCCCTTGAGACCGGCGTCTGCCACTTCCACATGGCCAAGTTCGACAGCATGACCGACGCAGAGATCGAGGAATACCTTTCCGACTTCCGCGCTGACGGCGTTTTCGCTGTATTCGAGCTGCTCAGAAGAGGCTGGTCCATCGAAAAGCTCCACGAGCTGACCATGATAACCGAGCTCTTCCTTGAAAGCTTCAAGAAGATCGTGGAAATGGAAAAGAAGCTGGCAGCAAAGCCCAACGACAAGAAGCTGCTTAAGGACGCCAAGGTCATGGGCTTCTCCGACGAGTACATCGCCAAGCTCTGGAAGCTGGACGATGTGGAGATCTACGAAAAGCGCAAGAAGCTGGGCATCACCCCCATCTTCCGCATGGTGGACACCCTCCACACAGGCAAGTACATCGCCTACCTCTACTCCTCCTACACCGGAGAGAACCAGTCTCAGCTCACCAATAAGAAGAAGATCGTGGTTCTTGGCGCAGGCCCCATCCGCATCGGACAGGGCGTGGAATTCGACTATTCCACCGTCCACGCAGTGCAGACCATTAAGCGCGCAGGCTACGAAGCGATAATAATCAACAACAACCCGGAGACCGTATCCACGGACTACACCACCGCGGACAAGCTCTACTTCGAGCCACTCACCCCGGAAGACGTAATGGCCATCATCAACTTCGAAAAG
>JAEEPD010000240.1 GCA_016284575.1 Bacillota bacterium
CACTGCAAGAACAAAGATCATCGTTCCCGACAGTGCGCACGGCACCAACCCCGCAACCGCAGCAATGTGCGGTTACACCGTTGTCAATATCCCCTCCGGCCCGGATGGCTGCGTAGACCTGGATGCTCTTAGAGCAGCTGTTGGTCCCGATACCGCAGGCCTGATGCTGACCAACCCCAACACCGTTGGTATCTTCGACAAGAACATTCTTGAGATCACCAAGATCGTTCACGAAGCAGGCGGTCTGTGCTACTATGACGGCGCTAACCTGAACGCTGTTATGGGTATCGTACGCCCCGGCGACATGGGATTTGACTGTATCCACAGCAATCTCCACAAGACCTGGTCCACACCTCACGGCGGCGGCGGTCCCGGTGCAGGCGCTGTAGGCTGCAAGGAATTCCTGAAGAAGTACATGCCCGGTCCTCTTGTTGAGAAGACCGAAGACGGCTATGGCTTCGTATATCCTGAAAAGTCTGTTGGCAGAGTAAAGATGTTCTACGGCAACTTCGGCGTTGTTGTAAGAGGTCTTGCTTACGTTCTGACCCTGGGCGCAGAGGGCATCCCCGAAGCAGCATCCAACGCAGTTCTGAACGCCAACTACATGAAGGCTCAGCTCGCCAAGGGCAGATATCAGATGTCCCACGAAGGCATCTGCATGCACGAGTTCGTAATCGATGTGGCAAACATCCTCCACGACACCGGCTGCAACGCTCTGGATCTGGCCAAGAGAATGCTGGACTACGACCTGCATCCGCCCACGATGTACTTCCCGCTCATCGTTCACGAAGCTCTGATGGTAGAGCCCTGCGAGACCGAGAGCAAGCAGACACTGGACGAAGTTATCGACATCTACAACAAGATCGCAGAAGAGGCTTACACCGATCCTGCAGGCATCCACGCTGCTCCTCAGACCACTCCTGTAAAGAGACTGGATGAGGTTGGCGCTGCCAGAAACATGATCCTGAAGTATAACTTCGAATAATTGATTTGAAAACCGGGCTTCTCGGGCTTTCAACGGCTTGAGGAGCCCGGTTTTAGTGGTATGGCCACTTTATCGGATGATAGAAAAGCTTTCATACTATATCAGAAAAGATTTTGACCCCTATACAGGTCTGGCAGTGGAGCGCTATCTGACGGAAAGCGCAGGGCCGGACGAATGCATCCTCTATCTCTGGCAGAACCGGAACACCGTGGTGATAGGCTATAACCAGAATGTCTGGAAGGAATGCCGCACCCGGGAGCTGGCGGAGGCCGGAGGTATTGCGGTGCGCCGCATGTCAGGCGGAGGTGCGGTCTTCCACGATCTTGGCAATCTGAACTTTACATTTTGTCTGACGGAGGAAAACTACGACCAGCCGAAGCAGCAGAGGGTCCTTCTTGAGGCCTGCAGGCTTCTTGGGATAGACGCTGAGCTTTCCGGCCGCAACGATCTTACAGCCAATGGCTGCAAGTTCTCCGGAAACTCCTTCTACCACAGAAACGGCAGGGCTTTTCACAACGGGACTCTGCTCATAGACGTGGACATGGAGGGCCTGGGACGTTTTCTGAGCCCCTCAAAGGCCAAGCTCAGGTCCAAATCCGTGGATTCCGTGCGTTCAAGGGTCATAAATCTTAAGGAGCTGCGTCCGGATCTGACCATAGACATGATGAAGCAGGCTCTTATAGAGGCTTTCGAGAAGGTCTACGGCCTTAAGGCGGAGGAAAAGGTCTTTTCCAGGGAGGACCTTGATAAGATCGAGGCTTACAGAGCCGGCTTTGCTGATCCTGACTGGACCTTTGCGGCTGCGAGGCCCTTCGATATCAGCTTCGGAGAAAAATTTCCCTGGGGCGAGCTCTATCTGGAGCTTAAGATAGAAGAGGGAAGGATAGCACATGCAGGGGTCTGGACGGATTCCCTGGACACGGAATTTGCTGAACCTCTGGCTGCGGCGCTTGAAGGCAGCAGGCTGGAGGCAGGGGACATCACCGACGCGCTGAAGAGCTGCCCTGAATGCAGCGCTTACGCAGAGGACATCATCGGCCTGATAATGGATCAGGCACTTTAACTACGGCTATGCAGGCAAACTGCTGCATTGCAGAACAGTTTTGCTTAGGATATATAAGAAAGGATTTATTATGGCAGATTATCAGGTTTTGATCATTGGCGGCGGTCCCGGCGGCTATGTTGCTGCGCTGGAGGCCGCAAAGCTGGGCTTTAAGACCGGCGTCATCGAAAACAGAGAGCTGGGCGGCACCTGCCTCAACAGAGGCTGCATCCCCACCAAGGCTCTGCTCCACAGCTCTGAGATCATCAAGGGCATCAGAGAGGGCGCAAAGTTCGGCGCTTACGCTGACAACATCCGCTTCGACCTGCCCCAGATCTTCGCCCGCAAGAACGAGGTAAGCAGAAAGCTCTCCTCCGGCATCGAGCAGATGTTTAAGCAGGGCAAGATCGACTGGCTCCAGGGCAAGGGACAGCTTCTCGGCACCGGAAGAGCAAAGTTCACCCCCAATGACGGCAGCAAGGAAAGAGAAGTGACAGCAGAGAAGATCATTCTCGCCACCGGCTCCGTTCCCGCAATGCCTCCCATCCCCGGACTCAACCTGCCCGGCGTCATGACCTCCGATGAGCTTCTTGAGGGTGCAGACCACCTCTACGAGAGCATTATCATCATCGGCGGCGGCGTCATCGGCGTTGAGCTGGCCACCTTCTACAATGACATGGGCTCCAAGGTCACCATCATCGAGGGTCTTGGCACTCTTATGCCTATCCTGGACAAGGAGATCGGTCAGAACCTGGCTCAGATCTTCAAGAAGAGAGGCGCTGAGGTCTACACCAACTCCATGGTCTCCAGCGTTGAGAAGACCGAAAAGGGCTTCCGTGTAAACTTCAAGAACAAGGATAAGGATGTTTCCGTGGAGGCAGAGGCCGTTCTTTCCGCCATCGGAAGGAGCCCCAACACCGCAGGCGTTGTGGCTGAGGGCGTTGAGATCCAGATGAACCGCAGAGCCTTCGCATATAACGAAAACTACGAGACCTCCATCCCCGGTGTCTACACCATCGGTGATGCCTGCGCCAAGATCCAGCTGGCTCACTATGCATCCGCCATGGGCCGCGACTGCGTAAAGCGCTTCGCCGGCGAAAGAGATCTGGTGGACTTCGACGCTGTACCCAGCTGCATCTACACCGTTCCTGAGATCGCCTGCGTGGGCAAGACTCTGGACGAGGCCAAGGAGGCAGGCATCGATGCTGTTGCAGGCAAGGTCACCATGTTCGCCAACGGCAAGACCCTCATCGTGGACGGCGACAGAGCCTTCATGAAGGTCATTGCAGACAAGGCGACCCACAGGATCCTGGGAGCTCAGTTCATGTGCGAGAGAGCAAGCGACATGATCTCCGAGATGAGCGAAGCCATCGTCAACAAGCTCACAGTAGAGCAGATGCTGGCTGTTATGAGACCTCATCCCACCTTCGAGGAGGCAGTCCACGACGTTCTTGAGGACACTCTTGCAAAGCTGAACAAGTAAATTGTTCAAAAAATGCAATCGAAGCCGCTCTCAGTACGAAAATCATTATAGATAAAATCACTTTTGCTGATAGCGCAATCGATGCAAAGCATATATAATTAACATGCTATCCTGGCCTTCGGGCCCATCATAGATATTAGAAAGGATTTTACTATGGCAAAGACAGACATCGAAATCGCTCAGGAGGCGACCCCACTTAAAATAACTCAGGTAGCCGCAAACTGCGGCATTCCCGAAGAGTACATCGAGCAGTACGGAAATTACAAGGCAAAGATCGACTATAAGTTCCTGAAGGACAATCAGGACAAGCCCGATGGAAAGCTCATCCTTGTAACAGCAATCACTCCGACTCCCGCAGGCGAAGGCAAGACCACCACTTCCGTAGGTCTGACCGATGGTCTGAGAAAGATCGGAAAGAAGTCCGTAGTAGCTCTTCGTGAGCCCTCCCTTGGCCCCGTATTCGGCGTTAAGGGCGGTGCTGCAGGTGGCGGCTATGCACAGGTTATCCCCATGGAGGACATCAACCTCCACTTCACCGGGGACTTCCACGCAATCGGCGCAGCTAACAATCTGCTGGCAGCCATGCTGGACAACCACATTTATCAGGGCAATGAACTGAGAATCGACACCAGAAACATTCCCTGGAGAAGAGCTGTCGACATGAACGACAGACAGCTCAGATCCATCGTTGACGGCCTGAACGGCAAGTCCAACGGTTATCCCAGAGAAGACGGTTTCGATATCACCGTAGCTTCCGAAGTTATGGCAGTTCTGTGCCTCTCTTCCGACATCACCGATCTGAAGGAAAGACTCGGAAGAATCATCTGCGCTTACAACGTAGATGGTGAGCCCGTTACCGCTCACGATCTCCACGCAGAAGGTGCAATGGCTGCTCTGCTGAAGGACGCTCTGAAGCCCAACCTGGTTCAGACTCTGGAAGGCACCCCTGCATTCATCCACGGCGGTCCGTTCGCTAATATCGCTCACGGCTGCAACTCCGTGACAGCAACCAGAATGGCTCTTAAGATCGGCGATTATGTAGTTACCGAGGCTGGATTCGCAGCTGATCTGGGCGCAGAGAAGTTTGTAGACATCAAGTGCAGAATGGCCGGACTCAAGCCCTCCGCAGTTGTTATCGTAGCAACCGTAAGAGCTCTGAAATATCACGGCGGAGTTAAGAAGCCGGATCTCAATCAGGAGAACCTGGAAGCTCTCGAGAAGGGTCTTCCCAACCTGCTCCAGCATGTAAGCAATGTCAAGAATGTTTATGGCCTGCCCTGCGTAGTAGCCATCAATGCATTCCCCACCGATACCAAGGCTGAGCTCGACATGGTAGAAGCTAAGTGCAAGGAGCTGGGCGTAAACGTTGCTCTGTCCGAAGTATGGGCAAAGGGTGGCGAAGGCGGCAAGGCTCTTGCGGAAGAAGTAGTAAGGCTTTGCGAAGAGCCCAACAACTTCCAGCAGACCTATCCTCTTGATATGCCTATCGAAGACAAGATCAAGGCTATCGCTACCAAGATCTATCATGCTGACGGCGTTACCTATGCTGCAGGCGTTAAGACCAAGATCAAGAAGCTCACAGAGCTCGGATTTGGCAACCTGCCCATCTGCATGGCTAAGACTCAGTACTCCTTCTCCGACAACGAGAAGCTGCTGGGAGCTCCCTCCGGATTCAAGATCACCATCAGAGACATCAAGGTTTCTGCAGGCGCTGGCTTCATCGTAGCACTCACCGGTGCTATCATGACCATGCCCGGACTCCCCAAGGTTCCCTCCGCAGAGAAGATCGATGTGGACGAGAACGGCAGAATTTCCGGACTGTTCTAAACAAAAGGCGAAGGGCCGTTTGATCGGCTGAACTTTAGGCCCGGGCGGCTGGTCTGCCCGGGCTTGTTTTAAGAAAGGGGGCGCGCAGGGACCTCAGTATTCCTGTGCGAACTCTGATCAAGGAGAAATGATGAGCGAATTAACACTTAAGAGCTGCAGAGAATTTGCGGATATCCTGGCTTCCAAGGAGCCTGTTCCCGGCGGCGGCGGTGCTGCTGCCTATGTGGGTGCCCTGGGTTCTGCTCTTTGCACCATGGTTGGCAACTACACTGTCGGCAAGAAGAAGTATGCCGAAGTAGAAGACGAAGTAAAGGCTCTGATGGCAGAGGCCATTGACATTCAGCACAAGCTGGTTGATCTGGCTGAGGCCGATGCAGATGCTTTTGAACCCCTGTCCAGGGCTTATGGCATTCCCAAGGACGATCCCACCAGGGACGAGGTAATGGAGAACTGCCTCAGAAACGCTGTTGCCGCTCCTGCGGAAATGGTCCGCCAGAGTGCAAGAGCCATCGAGCTTCACGACCGTATGGGCCAGATCGGAAGCAAGCTTATGCTTTCCGACGTGGGCACCGGCGTGCTGCTCTGCAAGGCCGCTCTGCTTGGCGCTGCCCTCAACGTAAAGGTCAACACCAAGTTAATGCAGGACAGAGCTTATGCCATGAATCTGAACGCTGAAATAGACGGACTCTGCGGAAAGTACAGTGCTCTTGCAGACCAGGTCTACGAAAAGATGGCAAAGAGATTTAACCAGGAAAATTAAGGCTTTATCGTATATCGTCGATAAACGATAAATAGCAGAAAGGATATTATTATGGCTGAATTACTCAAGGGCGCTGCCGTTGCCAAGGCTATGACCGCCGAGCTGGCAGAAAGGGCAGAGGCTCTTAAGGCAAAGGGAACCGAACCCTGCCTCGCAATTCTTCGCGTGGGCGAAAACCCCAGCGACATTTCCTACGAGACCGGCGCTCTGAAGCGCATGGAGAAGGTAGGCGTTAAGGTAAAGCAGATCCTGCTTCCCGCAGATGCTTCCAAAGAGGCTATTCTCGACGCAGTAAAGGGCGTCAACGAGGATTCTTCCATTCACGGCCTGCTGATGTTCAGACCTCTGGCTAACAAGGAGGCCGAGGCTGAGGCCTGCAAGCTGATCGATCCCGCCAAGGACGTGGACGCCATGAGCCAGACCTCTCTGGCCAGCGTATTCACCGGCAGCGGCGAGGGCTACGCTCCCTGCACCGCCCAGAGCTGCATGGAGATCCTGGACTATTACAAGATCCCCATCCAGGGCAAGAACGCAGTCGTACTCGGCAGAAGCCTTGTTATAGGCAAGCCCGTAAGCCAGATGCTGTTGGCTAAGAACGCCACCGTTACCGTATGCCACAGCAGATCCATCGGCATTCCCGACATCTGCAAGAATGCGGACATCGTTATCGCAGCTATCGGCAAGGCCGGCTTCGTTACAGAAGACTTCCTCAAGCCCGGCCAGGTCATCATCGACGTAGGCATCAATGTCAATGCTGAGGGCAAGCTCTGCGGCGACGTGGACTTTGATGCAGCAGAACCGGTGGTTGACGCCATCACACCTGTACCCGGCGGCGTGGGCAATGTTACCACAGCTGTTCTGGCAAAGCACGTTATCGAAGCAGCAGAAAAAACTCTGTAGACTTTTAACCGAAAAAGACCGCCTGTAAGGCCAGTAAGCCTTCAGGCGGTTTTTGATTTGCAACTTTTCCTGACAGAAAGAGGCCCGATTTGTAAGCTTTGATTGGTGGACAGTCCTTTCCCTGGGGCATATCATAGTGTTAATAATAATTGCAAAGGTAGGAAAGATATGAGAAAATACTATTTAGACAACTTAAGATGGGGCGTGGGTATACTGGTGGTGCTCTATCACGTTCTTTACATGTATAACTCGGTGGGCGTCCTCGGGGGACTTGGAAACATCACG
>JAEEPD010000241.1 GCA_016284575.1 Bacillota bacterium
TGAGGGAAAGCTCCGCGAATTCCCAGATTTTGTGGGAGATATCCACAATAGTATCTTCCCTTGATGCCACATAGTCAATGGCCTTCTTTTTCTGTTCGTTCATTCTGTTCACCTGTCAAATTTAACTATTGTAATGGCTTTCCGTCTCCATCATAGCTCTGCTCAGCCGCATGGTCTGAAAGAGCCAGCTCCTTGGCTGCCTGATACCAGGAGGCGTAAAGATCCTGCTCGTAAGCCTTTGCCAGCAGGTCATTGATGGCTTTGCCAAGCTCCTCTGACTTGCGGTTAAGAAGTATGATGTTTCCTTCCAGCTGATCGCTGACGTCGAAATCAAAGCCGCTGAAGGCAAGGCCGCTGTTTGCGTCGATGATGTCCGCCCCGCCGCCGTGGGTGACGCATACACCGTCGATGCTCCCCGCAAGAAGGTCCTTAACAGCCTGCTCCACAGCATCGTAGAGCTTTATCTCAGCTCCCGACGGAAGCTGGGCCTGGGCCAGATCCTGCTGAAGGGAGGCCTTCTGAACTCCGACCTTTTTACCCTCAAAGGCCGCTGCCTCCGTCCACTGCCCTTCGTTTTCAGCCAGGCAGATTATGGACTGCTGCTTTTCGTTATCCCCTGCGTAATAGGGATCGGTGATGAAAAAATCGTGGGCTCTCTGAGAGGTCCAGCCATAGCCTCCTATGGTAAGGTCAGCCTTGCCGGAGGATACTTTATCCTGGCAGGCTGAAAGGCTCAAGGGCTGAATGACAAGCTCAAGCTCCAGCCCCGAGGCTATGTACCTTATCAGATCCATGTCGAAGCCTGCAAAGCGCTCGTCGCCCTCCTTTGAAGTGTCCATGAACTCCATGGGTATGAAATCCGGGGAGATACAGATGGTGAGCTTATCCTTGCTCACGGTCTTGTATCTGAAGACCTCGCCCTCCTCGTTTTCGTAAGTCTGCTTGCCGCAGGCGGCAAGTCCCAGCAGCATTACAGCTGCCAGCATGATCGCAATTATCTTCTTAATTTCGGGCACCCCTTCTATAATAAAATGGTGAACAGATATCACCATCAATTATACTCATAGCTGAAGAATTAACAAGAGCCGGGCAGCATTCAGCCCGGCTCCCTGCAGTCTCTAATAGAGCACCTGGCTCAGGAACTCCCTGGTCCTTGGATTCTGGGGATTTTCGAAGAGTTCCTTGGGTGTGCCGCTCTCTGCGATAACGCCCTCATCTATGAAGAGCACCCTGTCGCTGATCTCCTTGCAAAAACCCATCTCGTGGGTGACTATAACGCAGGTCATTCCGGACTTTGCAAGGTCTCTGATAACCTCCAGTACGCCCTTTACCATTTCGGGGTCCAGCGCGCTTGTGGGCTCGTCGAAGAGCATCACATCCGGATGCATGGCCATGGCGCGGATTATGGCAAGTCTCTGCTTCTGGCCGCCGGACAGCTTTCTGGGATACTCATTCTCCTTATCCGCAAGCCCTACCTTCTTGAGCAGCTCCCTGGCCTCTGCCTCTGCGTCGGCCTTGGACATGCCAAGCTCAAGTGTGGGAGCAAGAGTAATGTTCTCCATAACAGTCAGATGGGGGAACACGTTGAACTGCTGGAACACCATGCCTATCTTCTGACGGTGCTTGTTGAGGTCCGTGCTCTTTGCATCGAGGACATTGCCCTCGAAGATGACCTGACCGCCGGTGGGCTCCTCCAGCATGTTGAGGCAGCGCAGGAAGGTGGATTTACCACCGCCGGAGGGGCCGATGATGGTGACCACCTCGCCCTTACGGATGACCTCGCTTATGCCCTTGAGTACCTGAAGATCGCCGAAGCTTTTCTTAAGGTCCTTAGTTTCTATGAGAACTTCATTCATATCAATCACTTACGCTCAACCTCTTTTCCATAATGCTGACCGCCTTGGTCAGTACCAGTGTGAGTACCAGATAGATGCCTGCGATGATGAACAGGGGCTGCCATACAAGGAACTTGTTGGCCAGCAGGGTCCTGGTGTACATCAGTTCATAAAGCATGAAGGTGCCGGCCAGGGATGTTTCCTTGATCATGGCGATATATTCGTTCGCCAGGGCCGGGAGGATATTCTTGACCGCCTGCGGAAGGACGATCTTCGTCATCGTGTGGGAAGCGGTCAGACCGAGGGATCTGGCGGCTTCCGTCTGTCCCTTATCGACAGAGTTGATGCCGCCGCGGATGATCTCCGAGACATAGGCGCTGGAGTTCAGGATCAGCGCGATCAGAACATAGACTTCCTTGGTGACGCCGTTCAGAACGGGAATCGCGATCGGGAGAAAGAAGTACGCGATGTACATCTGCACCAGCAGCGGGGTGCCGCGCAGGACATTGACGTAGACCGACCCGATGGCATTGGCGATCTTGTTTTTTGATAAATTGATAAGCGCGATGAATGCACCCAGGACGCTGCCCAGGGAGACAGCGATAGCCGCGTATTTCAGAGTGCCGATCGTACCTTTGAGGAAGATCGGCCAGTACTCCTGGAGTACGTCAAACAGACCCGGTCCGAGACCCATGCGTGCTCCTTACTGCTGCTCGTCCAGAGCAACGA
>JAEEPD010000242.1 GCA_016284575.1 Bacillota bacterium
AGTATGTATCTCATTTTGGACCTCCGTTCTATAAAAGCGCATCCATCACGAAGACAGTGACGCTGCATAATACCGCGACCGGGAACAGTCCTCCGCCTATCCATGCGAGCAGCACTCCCGCGGCGAGGGCGACAGCGCCGGCCAGCGGATGCGCGGCTGCTGTGATAATGGCTGGAAAAGTCATCACGGCGAGCGTCACGTAGGGAACGTAGAAAAGGAATGATCGGAGGAAGCGGCTCTTTATCTGTTTTCTTATAACCGTCATCGGAAGTACCCTTATCAGGAAGGAGACTCCGGCCATGTCCGCTATATAGATGTAATTGTTACGCATCCTGTTCCTCCTTCACCGGGAAAAGAAGCGCCGCGGCAGAGGCGATGACAATGGTCAGGATCATGATCCTTGTACCCTCCGAAACCGAGGTGAAAAGAGATACCTTTCCGGACAGCCAGCTCAGAAGGAAACTTGCAAGCACCGCGCACAGGACCACCGGATCTTTCCTGGCCGGAGGCACTATTATCGCAATGAACATACCGAATATGGATACGCTCAGAGCCGTGACCACTGAAGCAGGCAGGATGTTGCCGGCGATCACCCCGAACATGGTCCCAAGAGCCCAGGGCAGCACAGATGTGGAAGCAAGACCGTAGGTATACTGCGGCTTCAGGTATCCCTCCCGGGAGATGCTTGCGCCGAATATCTCGTCGGTTATGAAGGCACCCATACCGATGCGATGCAGCGTAGATGTCGCGGGGTCAAGTCTCTGGCTCATGGCACAGCTCATCAGGATGTATCTGCAGTTCGTTATGAAGATCACTGCAGCCATCTCCAGATATGAAGCGCCGGCCGCTATGAGGGTGAACGCAGCATACTCGCCGGCAGAGGCTATGGTCAGGAGACTGGCGGTGAATGCCTGAAAAGGATCCAGCCCGGCTGCCTTTGCGGAGATGCCGAGTGAGAATGCGACTGCGAAGTATCCCAGTCCAATAGGTATCCCGTCTCTCGCTCCCTGAGCGAAGACATGTCCGTGTTCCGAAAGTGTTCTGCCCTGCATGTTGTCTGCTCTCTTGGTTTGCCGCAGAGAAGTGCTGCGGATGATATGCGCGCTGAATGAATTATATGCAGCTTTGCATCTTTACAGACAATTATACGATTGACGCAGAAGAGGAACAAGGACCGTTCTTATGGTAGAATTCTGTTATGAGAAACAGGTCAAGTGGCAGGACCCGCAGATGTCTGTCAGCGTTTCAGAATGGACGCATATCATGCTGAATATCACTCAAGACCAGGCAAGGCAGTTTATCCTGATAAAACAGGGACTGCTGGGGAAGCACCGTTTTGTCGGCAAAGACGGTGCCTACAGTTATGTGCGCCAGGCGGGATGTCTGCAGTACGATCCGGTAGATGTCTGCGGAAGGAACGCCGAGCTTACCCTCCAGTCACGTGTCAAGGGGTTCAGAAAGCAGATGCTCGATGATCTGCTCTACAGAGACCGCAGACTCGTGGATTATTCGGATAAGGAACTCTCTATATGGCCCAGCGAAGACTGGCCTTATTTCTCATCCTACAGGAAACGCAGCATTGAACACGGGATGAAGTTCGACGGCATGTCCGAACTGGAGATGAGGGCTGTCGAATATATCAGGAAACACGGACCGGTCAGCAGCGATACCCTGCCCATAGAAGGAAAGATCTTCTGGCATTCCTCCATGCACTGGAGTGGAAACTGGGATAAAAAGTCCCAGGCTGCCAGGTCGGTACTGGAGCAGCTCTACACTGACGGGGAGCTGGTGATCCATCACAAAAACGGCAGCCGCAAGTATTACGACCTTGCGGAAAAATACCTGCCGGAATCCCTGCTGAAGGCTGAAAACCCCTGCAAAACAGAGGATGAATACCTGGCCTGGCGCATGCTAAGGCGGATCGGAGCCGTGGGACTGCTCTGGGACAAGAACAGTCCGGCTTATCTCGGAATCAAGATAAATGCGGAGAAGCGCAAGGCTCTGCTGGCCAAAATGGCTGCGGAGGGAAGCATCCTTCCTGTGATGGTGGAGGGCATAAAGGCTCCTTTCTATTACCGGGCGGAGGATGAGGCTCTTATATGCCGCATCCTGGCAGGGCAGGAGGAGCTCAAGCCCCGGATGGCCTTTATAGCGCCGCTGGATCCCCTCATGTGGGATAAGGCGCTCATACTGTCCCTTTGGGATTTCAGCTATTCCTGGGAGATCTACACCCCAGCCGCGAAGCGGAAGTATGGTCACTATACGCTGCCGATACTCTTCGGTGATCGCTTTGTGGGCCGCATCGATTCCGCCGCAGACCGCAGGGAAAAGGTCCTGCGGGTGAGGGGGCTGTGGTGGGAGCCGGGCGTACGGCAGACGAAAAAGCTGCAGGCCGCTCTGGACCGGACCCTGCGAAGCTTCGCGAAATTCAATGGCTGCAATGAAATAGAGTTTATATAGCAGGATAGTGGGCTGAGTGCCGGAAAGGAGAATCAAAATGAAGCTGTCTGGTGTGGAAAAGAGGGGCGCTTTTCAGTATTCAGAGTGGAATCTTACCTACAGAGTGGGCTGGGGCCATATCTGCAGTGCCGCCGCTCTTATCTATCAGTACACAGAGGATGCGGAGATTCTTGTGGGGGATGCGAATGGCCAGCAGACCGTAAGCGTCAGCAGCGCCGAGGAGATCGGGGAGCTGGACGAGATGGCCTGGCTTACCATACGCGGAAAATCCGAGATCATTGGCGTCCCGCTCATGATAACCTTCTACAATCAGCTGGACCTGGTGAGGCTCCACGTCCTGGCCGAGGGTGAGGAATTTGCGGAGACAGACTATAAAAAATTCAACCTCTCCATGTGCCAGTTTATGGACTCCGCCGAGCTGGCCATGTACAGGTAAGCATATATCATTTCAATCAACTGCAAAAGGAGGGCGCAATCATGTTCGTATTCTGGGGCGACGGCTCCGATCTGGCAAAAAGTCTGGTGGAGAGCATCAGGGTCAGGAGCACGGAGAATTTCAACTGGACCTTCATTTTCATTTTGGCTGTGGTCTTTTATGTCTACTGGTCGGAGATAAACAAGAAAAACTGGAACGCGGTGTTCGCGGGGCTGGCCCTCTACGGAGTCCATTGGCTCTACGAGATCTGCAACGCCATAATCGGACACGTTTTCGGCTACCCCCTCTGGTCGGTATCCAACGAATCGACCACATTCATACTGCTGATCGGGGTCTGCTGGGAGCTGTCCATGATGTTCTCTCTGGCCGGCATCATTTCATTTAAGATGCTGCCTGATGACCGCAGAAGCCGATATTTCGCAAAGGACGGGAAGGGCGGCATCAGCTGCAGATTCGCTGGAGCGCTGAGCATGGCGCTGCTGTTTGCTCTCTTCGAATCCTTCCTTGCGGGCACCTCAAACCACTCCTTCATCTGGGTCTACAAATGGTGGGGCGTGCTGCCCGTGTTCATCACCATCTACATACCGTTCTTCCTGGCCAGCAGTTACGTGCCTGACATGAAGCCCGCCGCCAGAAAGAAATTCC
>JAEEPD010000243.1 GCA_016284575.1 Bacillota bacterium
GACGAGCCCGATTACGATAAGCTCATGAAATACAGAATCGGTATTTTAAAAGAGCACGGTCTCGGCTTAAAGGAAATCCAGGATGTTATCGCAACAATCGATCCCATGCCCGGTGCAAAGGAGTTCCTTGACTCTCTCCGCGAGCTTGGTCAGGTAATCATCATCAGCGATACATTCACACAGTTTGCTGCACCTCTTATGAAAAAGCTCGGATACCCAACGATTTTCTGCAACAGCCTTGAAGTTGCAGACAACGGCGAGATAACAGGCTTCAAGATGCGCTGCGAGAAGTCTAAGCTTACTACCGTTAAGGCTCTCCAGTCTATCGGCTATGAGACTATCGCAAGCGGCGACAGCTTCAATGACCTCGGAATGATAAAGGCATCCAAGGCGGGATTCCTCTTCAGGACCACAGAACAGCTGAAGAAGGATTACCCGGAATATAAAGCTCTGGAGACTTACGACGAGCTTTATGATGAGATCGTTAAAGCGCTTTAAAAAAGGCTTTAAATATATTACCGTATATCCAAAAATAATCCTTGACCGGAACGCGAAAGTATAGTAATATTAAGAAAAGAACAAATGTTCGATAAGGAGAATGACATGGCAGTAACCACTAAAAACACAGAAAAAGATAAGGCTCTCGAAGCCGCATTATCTCAGATACAGAAGCAGTTCGGTAAAGGATCAATCATGAAACTGGGAGATGATTCCCAGATGAACATCGCAGCTATTTCCACAGGCTCCATCAGTCTGGATATAGCCACAGGCATAGGCGGAGTGCCCAAGGGAAGGATCATAGAGATCTACGGACCTGAATCCTCAGGTAAGACAACTCTGGCTCTCCACGTAGTAGCTGAAGCGCAGAAGCAGGGAGGCAGGGCAGCATTCATCGATGCTGAGCACGCTCTCGATCCCGTATACGCCAGGAATTTAGGCGTTGACGTTGATGAGCTTCTGGTATCCCAGCCTGACACCGGTGAACAGGCCCTGGAGATCTGCGATATGCTGGCAAGGTCCGGAGCCCTTGACGTCATCGTCATAGACTCAGTAGCAGCGCTGGTACCCAGAGCAGAGATCGAAGGAGACATGGGAGATTCCCACGTAGGTCTCCACGCCAGACTTATGTCACAGGCTCTGCGTAAGATAACCGGTACCGTTAACAAGACCAATACCTGCGTCATCTTCATCAACCAGCTTCGTGAGAAGGTGGGCATCATGTTCGGCAACCCCGAGGTGACCACCGGAGGAAGAGCACTTAAGTTCTACGCTACCATGCGTATCGACGTGAGAAGGATCGAGTCTCTCAAGGTAGGCGATAACGTAGTCGGCAACCGCACCAGAGTCAAGATCGTGAAGAACAAGGTAGCTCCTCCGTTCAAGCAGGCCGAATTCGATATCATGTACGGCAAGGGCATTTCAAAAGCCGGAGATATCCTGGACTGCGCAGTAGATGCAGGTCTTATAGAGAAGTCCGGTGCCTGGTACAGCTATGCCGGAGAGCGCATAGGTCAGGGCAGGGAAAATGTCAAGGCATATCTTGAAGAAAGGCCCGAGCTTCTCGATCAGCTGGAAAAGCAGATCAAGGAGAAGTTCATCCCCAAAAAAGGAGATGAAGAGCCTGAAGAGGATATACAGGTGGATGAAGACGGCGTAGTTATCGAATAGATTCATTCAGTCCGCAGATTGCAGAATAAAACAGCCCCCGTAAAGCTTAGCTTTCGGGGGCTGAATTTACCAATCTTCCGGTTTCTTTATGCAAGACCGAGTGCCTCGAGCAGATCTTCCTTAGGACGGAATCCGATGGAAACTGCAGCAGGCTTGCCATCCTTGAAGAGGGCAACTGTGGGAACGCTTGCAACGTAGTACTTGAGAGCCAGTTTTCTGTTCTCGTCGATATCCAGCTTGCAGACCTTAACTTTGCCGGCCAGCTCTTCGGAGAGTTCCTCGATGATGGGTGCCAGCATCTTGCAGGGGCCACACCAGGTAGCAAAGAAATCTACGATTACAGGAATATCGGAATTGAGGACTTCTGCTTCAAAATTGTCATTGGTGAGAATAACTTCTGCCATTTTTTACTCCTTTCATACAACAGGATTTCTGTACACTGATATTATAAGCAAAAAAGCGTGAAATTCAATGTATTTTTGGTGAAATTTCGTTTGACAAAGAAGGACCTCCGTGCTATATTTCTACTGTTGCCGCACTAAGTGGGTAATTTTTAAGTGCTCCAAAGCCACCCACACGGGCGAGACCGGAAAGAGGAGGTAAAATAATTATGTACGCAATAGTACAGACCGGAGGAAAGCAATACCGCATCAGCGAGGGAGACGTTATCAACGTTGAGAAGCTGAATGCAGAAGCAGGTTCCGAAGTTTCTCTTGACGAGGTCCTCGTCATCGGAAGCGAAGATGGAATCAAGGTTGGCAAGCCCTATGTAGAGGGAGCCAGCATCAAGGCAGATGTAGTTGAGAACGGCAAGGGAGAAAAGCTTGTCATCTTCAAGTACAAGGCCAAGAAGGATTATCGCAGAAAGCAGGGACATCGTCAGCCCTACACCAAGCTTCAGATCAAGGAGATCAGCTTCGAAGGAAAGAAAGCTGAATCTGCAGAAGCTAAGGAAGAGGGCGGAGTAAACCTGAAGAGCATGAAGAAGGCTGAGCTCATCGATTATGCTGAAAAGAACGGCATCGAGATCAATGCAAAGGCTACTAATGCTGAGATCATTGCAGCAATCGAAGCTGCCAACAAGTAAACCGTTTGGGAGGTAAATTCTATGGCAAGTAAAAAAGGTGTAGGTAGCTCTAAGAACGGTCGCGACAGCGAGTCGAAAAGACTTGGAGTAAAGAGAGCTGATGGTCAGTTCGTAAGCGCTGGCACCATCCTGGTTCGTCAGAGGGGAACTAAGATCCACCCGGGCAACAACGTAGGTATTGGTGGAGACGATACTTTATTTGCAAAGCAGGACGGCGTTGTAAAGTTCGAAAGAAAAGACAAGACCCGCAAGCAGGTAAGCGTATATTCTCAGGAAGCTTAATCCTTATCCCCTATGGTCCGAAGATCATGGGGGTTTTTGTTTAGGAAACAGTTATGTTTGTAGATAAAGCACAAATATTCATAAAATCCGGCAAGGGCGGAAACGGCGCGGTCTCATTCCGCCGGGAGCCCTTCGTGCCCCAGGGCGGTCCTGACGGCGGAAATGGCGGCAAGGGAGGAGATGTTATCCTTCTGGCCGACAGAAACCTTAGGACCCTCATGGACTTCCGCTATAAGAGGAAGTACGAGGCCCAGCCGGGCGAGGACGGAAGAGGACGCCAGCAGTTCGGAAAGGACGGCGAAGACCTGATAATCAAGGTCCCTGTGGGAACTGTAGTAAAGGATCTTGGCAGCGGAGCCTATATCTGCGACCTCAAGGAGGACGGCCAGCGCTTTGTTGCTGCCAGAGGCGGCAAGGGAGGGAAGGGCAATGTGCTCTTCAAGAATTCCGTGCGTCAGGCGCCCAATTTTGCTGAGGCCGGCGGAGCTGCAAGGGAAAAGACCATAGAGCTGGAGCTTAAGCTCATAGCGGATGTGGGACTTGTGGGCTATCCAAACGTGGGTAAGTCCACCTTCCTTTCAGTATCCACCAGTGCCAATCCCAAGATCGCAAATTATCATTTCACCACCATCACACCGAATCTGGGCGTGGTGCAGCTTTACGATGATTCATTTGTCCTTGCAGACATCCCGGGGCTCATCGAAGGAGCCTCCGAGGGCGCGGGCCTTGGCCTGGACTTCCTGAAGCACATCGAAAGGACAAAGGTCATCATCCATGTGGTGGACGTGTCAGGCAGCGAGGGAAGGGATCCTATAGAGGATTTCGAGAAGATCAATGCTGAGCTGGCTGGATACAGCGCAAAACTGGCCGAAAAGCCCCAGATCGTTGCAGCCAACAAGATAGATATGGCTTCAGACGAGAATATTGACGCTCTTAGAAGCTATGTGGAGGCTAAGGGGCTGCGCTTCTTTACCATGTGTGCTCCCATTCACGAGGGCGTAGACGATATTCTGAAGGCTGCCTATGAGGAGCTTAAGAAGCTTCCGGCTGAAGAGGAGCTCATCGTCACCTACGAGCCAACCACCGAGGAGGAGGATCCGGATTACAGAGATATAAAGGCCTACTTCGATGGAGAAAAGTATGTGGTGGAGGGCAAGCAGCTTAAGAAGATATTCGATTCCACCAATTTCAATGACGCCGGTTCTCTGCGCTATCTTTACAATTATATGCTGAAGAAGGGCGCAATTGACCAGCTTATAGAGCTTGGTCTTGAGGAAGGTGACATAATATCTGTTTTTGACTACGAGTTTGAATACATAGAAGAATGAGCGTACAGGAAAAGCTGGACAAAATACTTCTGAGGGTGGAAAAGCCCGCAAGATATATCGGAGGCGAGCCCAATTCCATACTTAAGGAAACGGATCCCTCCATGCTGCGCTGGGCCTTCTGCTTTCCGGACATGTACGAGATAGGCATGTCCTTTCTTGGCATGCAGATACTTTATTTCGCTCTCAATAAATCGGACCATATCTACTGCGAAAGAGTCTTCACACCCGCTAAGGATATGCAGGCCGAGATGGAAAAGGAGGGCGTACCTCTCTTCACGCTGGAGACCAAAACTCCGCTGAAGGAGATGGACATTGTAGGCTTCACCCTTCAGTACGAGCTTTCCTACAGCAATGTGCTTCTGATGCTCAAGGAGGCAGGCATACCCCTAAGAGCCGCTGAAAGGACCGAAAAGGATCCCCTTATAGTTGCCGGAGGGCCCTGCGCCTTCAATTCCGAGCCTCTGGCAGAGTTTTTTGACGCCATCATGGTCGGAGACGGCGAAAACCAGATCATTGAGCTGTCAGAGCTGGCCTGGAAACGCAAAAACAGCGGACAGAGCAAGGAAGACTATCTTAAGGAGCTTGTGAATGTGCCGGGAGTGTACGTTCCGAGCTTTTATAAGCCCATTTACGATGAAAAGGGCCGCTTTAAGGCCTTTGAAAAACTCTACGACAAGGCTCCTGACAGGGTACTGAAGTGCATAGAGCCCGACATGGACGCTCTTGAATTTCCCACAGAGCACATAATTCCGCTGATGGATGCTGTGTACGACAGAGCTACTGTGGAGATATTCCGCGGCTGCACAAGAGGCTGCCGCTTCTGTCAGGCGGGAATGCTCTACAGACCTGTAAGAGAGCGCAGCATAGACAATATAGTAAAGCTTGCTAAGGAGCAGCTGGCATCCAGCGGACACGGAGAACTTTCTCTTCTGTCACTTTCAAGCTCTGATTACAGCCAATTCAACGATCTGGCAATGACCCTGCTGGACTACTGCTCCGCCCACAATGTGTCACTTTCACTTCCATCCCTTCGCCTGGATAACATGGGCTTTAAGGTGATGGATGCCATTCAGGGCGCAAGAAAGACCGGTCTTACCTTCGCGGTGGAGGCGGGCACCCAGCGCCTCAGAGACGTCATAAACAAAAACGTCTGGGAAGAGGATATTTTCAAGGCTCTTGGGACCGCCATGGACCTTGGCTGGAACGCCGTGAAGCTTTATCTTATGATAGGTCTTCCCACCGAGACTGACGAGGATCTGGACGGCATGGTGGAGCTGGCCAAAAAGATCATGGACCTGGCCTATTCCAAGGGAAAGAGAGGCTTTAAGGTCAATCTTTCCGTGGCTAATTTCGTTCCCAAGCCCTATACTTCCTTCCAGTGGGTACCGCAGGATACCCCGGAGGAGTTCGAACGCAAGCACTATTATCTTAAGGACCACGTAAGGAATATAAAGGGCGTCACCCTGCATTACCACGGCAGCTATGAAAGCCATCTTGAGGCCATCTTCGCAAGAGGCGGAAGGGAGCTTTCAAAAACGCTGGAACTGGCGGTTGAAAAGGGCTGCAGCTTTGATTCCTGGACAGAGGGCTTCAAGGAGGATGCCTGGAAGGAGGCTCTTGCAGAGAGCGGTATCGATGATAACTACTATGGTCTCAGAGGCCTCGAGCTGGATGCTCCGCTGCCCTGGAGCGTGATCGATGCAGGCATCACAGAGGAATTCCTGCTCCGAGAATACAAAAAATCCCTTAAGGCTCAGACCACGGAAGACTGCCGTCACTACTGCAATGGCTGCGGCATCAACCGCTATGTTGAATGCACCCAGTGCGGCGTTCTTAAGGATGCTGAGCGGACCTATTCGGTATAACATGAACAGATATCTTATTCGATTCAGAAAAAAAGGCAATATGCGCTTCATTTCCCATCTGGACATCCAGCGCCTTTTCAAACGCCTCATAAAGCTGGCTCAGATCCCCGTGGCCTATTCCCAGGGTTTCAATCCCCACGAGCTGACCAATATTGTTCAGCCCCTGTCTCTGGGCTTTGAAAGTGAAAGTGAATACTTCGAAATCGATACCCAGCAGCCCATAGACATGGAAAAAGCCCTTGAAGGACTTAATCTTCATGCGCCCATGGGCTTTGAATTCACTGGTATTAAGGAAACCCCCACAGGAAAACGCAATCTCTCCTCGATCACAGCCTATGCTGTCTATAGGGCTGAGATCAAGCCTGAGGGCAGGACTCCACACAAATTTCACACAAACGACTTTTTAGCGCAGGATAAAATATTTATAATGAAGCGTGATAAAAAGACGAAGAGCATGGTGGAGAAGGATGTGAAATCCATGGTCAGGAGCCTGGAGCAGAAGGATCTGCCCGGGGGAGAGGCCTTCGACATGCTGCTTTCCTGCGCCAGCAATGCAACCCTGAATCCAATGAATCTGCTTGACAGCCTTTACCTTTCCGAAGGCATTGATCTCAATCACGAGGATGTAAGGATCACCCGCATCGACATGCTGGCAGAAAAAGACGGAAAGCTGATATCCGCCTTTGATTTCTTCTAACAGGAGAAAATAATGGCTTATAAACTGGATCTGAAAAACAAAATAAATCCCAGTCATATAAAGGTTTGGGTAGTGACACTCATACTCTCACTTATTTACCTTTTTGCAGGCTTTAAACTGGTCTCTAAGGATCTGGATGTATTCAAGATGGAAGGGGCCTATGCCGTTAAGGCAAGGGTCACAGAAATTGGTGAGTATGAAAAAAGCGAATACGTGGCAGGTCTTGATAACACATACGAAAACGGGACCCTTTACTTCCATGCAGAGGTCCTTTCCGGTAAGGAATTCAAGGGACAGACAGTTTATGCAGCCCAGACCTTCGACAATTATTCAAACATGAGTCTGGACGACCCTGTTGTAGTCGGAGACAAGGTAATGCTTTACAATTACGGCACCCCTCAGGGTGACGCGGACTGGGTCTTCGGAGGCTTTGAGCGGCTCGATGCCGTTATATGGCTTGGTGTAAGCTTTGGTGTCCTTCTTATAGTTTTCGGACGGATCAAGGGCCTCAATACCATTGTATCGCTGGCTCTGACCTGCCTTTCGGTATTCATGGTTTTTGTACCATCGGTGCTGGCCGGCTATAACATCTATTTCATGACGATGCTTACCTGCATCTTCTCTATAGTGACCACGCTGCTGATAACAAACGGAGCAACACAGAAATCCTTCACAACCATACTCGGATGCAGCTTTGGCGTCATCGTTGCCGCGCTGCTTTCCATAGGCTTTGACAAAGGCTTGAGGCTTACCGGACTTCTGGACGAGCATTCCATTTATCTGCGCACCCTTGGAACAGGGGTGGAGGTAAATCTCAGGGCTCTTGTTTTCGCCATGATCGTTATCGGCGCCATGGGCGCTGACATGGACGTGGCCATGGACATTTCCAGCTCGCTGAACGAGCTGCACACCAATGCACCGCACATGAAGTTCAGAGATCTGTTCAGAAGCGGCATTACCATTGGACAGGATATTATGGGAACCATGGCAAATACCCTGGTGCTTGCTTATATCGGAAGCTCCCTGTGCTCCATACTGATATACATTACTTATTCTTCATCCCTTTATGAGCTGCTCAACAGGGAGAACATAATAGTAGATCTGCTGAACGCCCTCATAGGAAGCATGGCCATTCTGCTGACCATTCCCCTTACTACTCTGGTGTGCTGCGCGCTTTATACCGGAAGAGGGGAGGAGCTGCTGGAAAGGATGAGCCGGTCAAAGGGTACCGCTCCTGCTGCAAGGACTGCAAAAGCAGCTCCTGCAAAGGCCCCTGTGAAAGCTCCTGTGAGCGCTCCTGCAGAGCCTGCCAGAACACCCAACAGGGCTATTGAATTCACCAGGCCCATGCAGAGCATAAGCAGCAATAAGACCTCGGACGACCGCTATCAGTACAAATCTCTGATCCCAGACAAGGATCCCATAAACTTTTACGCGGACTTCGAAAAGCGTCCGGAGCAGAAGAAAAACGAAGAAGAAAACGGTCAGGATTAAGACTGCTTGACAGTTAATATATGTTAAATTATAATGCCTTGGACGGACTCAAAATGCAATGAAGGAAAAGGCATTTGTAAAGCTCAGAAGGCTTGCTGCTGCTTTTGCTGCAGCGCTTTCTGTTTTCAGCGCGGGACTTGGATTTTATAAAGAAAAGACCCGCGATGACATAATAATCGAGCCCGGAACTGAATTGGATATCCGGGCGGATTATTACAATGAATGGTCACCGGTACAGGAGCCTTCTTCTTCAGAAGACAACCAGACTCCGCTGCAGATAGACCTTAACAGCGCAGATTCAGAAGATCTTCAGCTTCTCAGAGGCATAGGCCCCGCAAAAGCAAAGCTTATAATTGAATACAGAGAGCGCTACGGCGGCTTTGTATGCGCTGAGGAAATAATGGAAGTAAGGGGAATTGGCCCCGGAATATACGAAAAGATAAAGGACAGCATTTATGTTTCCACAGGAAAAACTGGACAGGATCAATGAACTGGCTGCCATAGCCAAGACCAGGGAGCTGACCGAGGAGGAAAGGGTAGAAAGAGCCCGTCTCAGGGAGGAATACCTGGAAAACTTCAGAGGCAGATTCAAAAAGCAGCTGGAGAATATAGAGATCGTAGACGCAAGCGATCCCAGGCTCAAGGGCAAGCCCATGGCCACCATCGTCGATAAACCAAACAGACACAACTGATACTCAGATCCAAAGGAGTTATATTATGAAATACATGGGAGTAAACGAGATCAGAGAAAAGTTCCTCTCCTTCTGGGAGTCCAAGGGCTGCTTAAGACACGAGAGCTATTCTCTGGTACCGCAGGGAGATAAATCCCTGCTTCTTATCAATGCAGGCATGGCGCCTCTTAAGCCTTATTTCAGCGGAGCTGAGGAGCCCCCAAGGCGCAGGATGACCACCTGCCAGAAGTGCATAAGAACCAACGATATCGACAACGTTGGCCACACAGCCCGTCACGCGACATTCTTTGAAATGCTCGGAAACTTCAGCTTCGGAGACTATTTCAAGCATGAGAGCCTCAAGTGGGGCTGGGAATTCGTCACCGGCGAGGAATGGCTTAACATCCCCGTGGACAGGCTCTGGGCTACAGTATACGAGGACGATGACGAAGCCTATGCCATCTGGAGAGACGAGATAGGTCTTCCCGAGAGCCACATCGTTCGCCTCGGCAAGGACGACAACTTCTGGGAGATCGGAACCGGTCCCTGCGGACCCTGCTCCGAGATCTACTTTGACAGAGGCCCCGAATATGGCTGCGGAAAGGCTGACTGCAAGCCCGGCTGCGAATGCGACCGCTACATGGAATTCTGGAACCACGTTTTCTCCCAGTTTGACCGTCAGGAGGACGGCAGCTATCTGGAGTTGGCCCAGAAGAATATAGACACAGGCATGGGCCTTGAGAGAATGGCCTGCATTATGCAGGGCGTTGATTCCATCTACAACATCGACACCATGCAGGCAATACTTCAGGAGGTATGCAGACTGTCCGGAATCAAATATCAGGACGGCGAAGGCCCCCACGATGTATCCATCAGGATCATCACT